>JAPOLP010000256.1 GCA_029977045.1 Planctomycetota bacterium | reverse complement strand
TGTCTCGTCCGCAGTTGCAGTGCAGCACGCCGCGAACAGAACAATTGCAAGAGACTTCAGAAGACTGCGGTTCATTCCAGGCATCTCCGTTTCTTGAAACTGTGTTTGCTGGCGAGTGCTCGACCGGGCAATGGCCTCATGCGTGAGTGAGCACTGAAGCGGCTACCACTGGTGAATAACTCCCGTCAGCGCATCGAGTCGTCAGCGTGAGGGCTGTGAGGTCAGCCGAAGTTCTGACCGCAGCACGAGCGGGTAGTCGGTCAGGATTCCGTCGATGCCGACCGACGCTGCCTGCTTCCAGTTCGTCGGCAGACTTCCGGCGACTGTTGGACCGGCGATGAAGGCTCGTTTGCCGGCGCGATGGACGGCGTCGATCTGGTCTTTCGTTGGCAGGAACCGAACGTAGACCCAGTCGGCGTGCGGAGCGGCGAGGGCTGTCTGAAACTCTTCGCTGTTGTTGGCGACGGCGGCGGTGTAGGCCTTTGGTGAGGCGGCTTTGATCTGCTTCCGCAGCTCTGGCTCGACAATCGTGCGGCCAATAAACAGCAGGCGGTGCAGGACTCCGTGCTTCTCGGCGAGTTTGACGACGTCCTGTCCGACGTCTGCGGCCTTCAGGTCGACGGCGATCAGGACGTTGTGCTGTCGGTACTCGGCGACGAGCGAGAGGACTTCGTCGATCGTCGGGACTTTTTCTTCGGCGAAGTTGGAGCTGAACCAGCTTCCGGCGTCGAGTTTTCTGATCTCGGCGAGCGTCAGGTTTTCGACCTGACCGGTGCCGTTGGTCGTTCGGTCGACTGTGTTGTCGTGAATGCAGACGAGGTGCCCGTCTTTGGTGCGGGAAACGTCGAACTCGAACCCGAGTCGCAGTTCCAGGCAGGCTCGGAAGTTGGCCAGCGTGTTTTCCGGCGAGTGTCGCAGCAGGCCGCGATGCGCGACGATCAGTGGTTGCGGTTCCGTAGCGTTGCAGTCTGGTGCCAGGATCGAGAGCCCGATCAGAATCAGCAGAGCGAATCGAAGTAGTGCGGGCATCGGTTTGTGTCTACTTGCGAGTCGTTCACGACTGATGACTCTCGGCGACTGCAGCCCGGCAGGTCACAGGCGGCTGCGGGCGTTGCGGACGAGTTGTTCGGCGGCGTGCAGGTCGGAGGCGACGGCGCTGATGTGGCCCATTTTACGACCGGGGCGGGCTTCGCTCTTGCCGTACAGATGCAGCTTGGCATCCGGCAGGCTGAGCAGTGACGACCAGTCAGGCTCGCCGTGCGACCACAGATCACCTAGCAGGTTGGCCATTGCGGCGGGGCCGTGCTGGGTTGTCGAGCCGAGCGGCAGGTTGCAGATCGCTCGCACCTGCTGCTCGAACTGGCAGGTGACGTGCGCGTCGATCGTCAGGTGCCCGGAGTTATGCGGTCTTGGGGCGAGTTCATTGATCAGGATCCCGCCGGACTTCGTGACGAACATCTCAACGCACAGGACGCCGAGAACGTCGAGCGTCTCGAAGACGGTTCGCGCGACGTCGATTGCGGCGGATTCGATTTCGGAGCCGAGTCCGGACGGGCACAGCGTGACGTCGAGAATGTGATTAGCGTGTGTGTTGAGGAACGGCGAGTAAGCGGCGAACTCGCCGGACTCGTTGCGGGCCGCGACGACGGAAACTTCGCAGTCAAAGTCGACGAAGGCTTCGAGGATCGCGTCGTCGGTGTTGAGTTCCGCCCAGGCATCAGCGGTTTCGTCGGGTGAACGGAGCAGTCGCTGGCCCTTGCCGTCGTAACCGCTCGACGAGGTTTTCAGAACGCAGGGTGTTCCGAGTTCGGCGACGGCGGCGTTCAGGTCGTCGAGTGTTGCGACAGCACGGAAGTCGGGAACCGGCAGGCCGGCGTTTCGCAACGTCGACTTTTCGGTCAGGCGATGCTGTGCAACGGCGAGGACGGCTCCGGATGGACGGACCGGAGCGAACTGCTCGATACAGTCGGTAACGCTCGACGGCACGTTCTCAAACTCGAACGTCACAACGTCGACGCTGCGCGCGAACTCGGCCAGCGAGTCGAGGTTGTCATACGCGGCGGAGAATTCGCGATCAGCGACCTGGCCGGTCGGGGAGTCGCTGTCCGGCGAGTAAACGTGGACGCGGTACCCGAGCCGGCGGGCGGCAATGGCGAACATCCGGCCAAGCTGGCCGCTTCCGAGGACGCCGAGCGTCGCTCCGGGGAGAATCTGACTGGTCATGGAAGCTGTGAATCGGCGAGGACGGTGTCGGTCTGGTCGCGGTTAAACTTTTCGAGAGCCGCCCGAAGCTGCTCGTCCTGCGTCGCGAGAATTCGGACGGCGAGCAGGCCGGCGTTCTTTGCTCCGGCGGTTCCGATCGCCAGCGTCGCGACGGGAATGCCGCCGGGCATCTGCACAATCGAGAGCAGCGAATCGAGTCCCTGGAGAGCGCGGCTCTGAACGGGAACGCCCAGAACCGGCAGCACGGTCTGGGAAGCGACCATGCCTGGCAGGTGAGCGGCTCCGCCGGCGCCGGCGATGATCACCTTGATGCCTCGGTCAGCGGCGGTTTCCGCGTACTCGGCCATCCACTGCGGCGTGCGGTGAGCCGATACGACTCGGCATTCGTGCGAAACGCCGAACTGCTCAAGAATGTCGGCGGCGTTCTTCATGGTCTCCCAGTCCGAACGGCTGCCCATAATCACTCCGACGAGGGGAGCGGCGTCTGCCTGATCTGTCATCTCCTGACTCTCCGCGAAAGGAACTCCGTGCGAGGCGGCACTTTAGCCGGACGTGGCGGGACGCTGTAGGGAGCGGCGCTCGATCAGAACTTCTCGAACAGGTTTTCGGCGGGCCACTCGGTGACGCCAGCGGCGGCCTTGTGCAGCAGGCTGTCGATCGCTCGACCGAGGTGCGAGGCCGTCGGGCTGACTCGGCTGTTGAGCAGGGCGACGAAGTTTCGTCCGTCGTGGCGGCGGATGAGAATTGTCGCGGTGCCGGGCAGCGAGCCGGTGTGCCAGTAGTTGATTCGCCCGCCGTCGAGCACGCGATTGCTCCAGCCGAGCGAGTAGTAAACGGGCTTTTCCGATCCGTCGTCCCCATGCCCCGCGAGCCCCGGCGGTCGGGCGTGCATCGTGCGGATGCTCTCGGCACTGAGGATCGGACAGTTCTCGGGGTCGTCAAATGCCGACGCAAAACGGGCGAGGTCGACTGCCGACGCGATCCAGGCTCCGTGAGAATCCATCGCTTCGAGATACCAGCCGCCGTACTGCGATGGTACTTCGGCATTGAGATTCGCCTGAAAGACAGACTGGCTGGTGTCGGGATGGTAGAAACGGACTTCTCCAGGCGACCGTTCTTCGAGATGCGTCCGACCGATGCGCATCGACGTGATCCCAATCGGTGCGAGAACGTGCTGCTTAACGTAATCCTCGTACGGCTGGTCGGTCAGCTTTTCGATGACTCGGCCCAGCAGGCAGTAGCCGTAGTTCGAGTACGCGTAGCGGTGTCCCGGATCGAAATCGAGCTTCTGACGAAGCATCGCTTTGATCACGTCGTGCGGCCCGGCGGGAGCGGGAACGCCGAGTTCCTCGGCAAAGCGAACTGACTGAAACATCGCGTCGAACGACTGATCGCGATCCCAGCCTCCGCGATGTTCGAGCAGGTGGCGGATTGTGATTTCTCGCTGTCGGACGTCGAACTTTTCCCCAGCGGCGTTGATATCGTCGTCGAGACTCAGAATGTCAAAGACTTTGTCATCGAGAGCGAGCTTCTTCTGCTCGACGAGCTGCAGGACGGAGACTGCGGTGATCGGCTTCGAGATACTGGCGATGCGAAAGAGACTCGTCGGCTGGACCTGTTCGCGAGTGGCGATGTCTGCGTATCCGAAGCCGCGTGCGTAAACGAGGCGGCCCTGATCGGTGACGGAGACGGAGGCTCCAGGAACACGGTGAGTTTCCAGGAACTCGCTCATCATCCGGTCGTAGCTGCTCATTCTCGGGTCGACCGCTCCCGTCGACACCTGCTCAGGGGACTTCTTCGGATCCCAACCCGGACCGCGAAGTACTCGACCGGGCAGCTTGCCGGTGAATTTGCCGTCGTCGAGAACGACCTCCCCGTTGACGACGACGTACTTCATGCCGGTCGACAGTGCGTCCGGCTCGGCGAACGTTGCCCGGTCGGTCAGTTGCTGGTAATCAAAAACGACAATGTCGGCGGCAAGCCCCTCGGCGATGCGGCCTCGATCGCGGGCGAGGATTTCATTGGTCGCGACGGCGCTGGCCTGAGCAATCGCCCGCTCGAGCGAGATGGCTCCGAGATCGCGGACGTAACGTGAAAGCATCCGAGGAAACGATCCGAACGCTCGCGGGTGGGAGGCGATTCGCGAACCGCCCGCCGGGCCGACGTCCGTGCAGAACGACACGAACTCCTGCTGCATGGCAAGAATCTTGTTCGCGTCCGTCATGCTCTGCGGCAGTGCGAACGCTCCGCTGCGGACCAGATTGAAGAACGTGTCCCAGGGATCCTCGCCGCGGGCTTTCGCCATTTCGGCAACGGCCTGCCCTGTCAGGTCGCTGTAGCGATTGTCGCCCGTCTGGCCGATGACGATTCGGTTCCAGTCATTGCCAACGTGCCGGAACCAGTTTTCCCAGCCGCCGGTTGTTTCGATCTCGTTACGAATTTCTGTTCGCAGTGTTTCGTCGTCGAGACGCCGGATCAGCTTCTCGCGACCTTCGGCGAAATGTCGTGGATGAATGAGGGCGGCAATCGCGAGTCCGTTATTAATGTAAGGGTAAATGTCGGCAGTAACTTCCTGACCTGTCGTTCGTGCCGCTTTGATGCGTGCGATCGCCAGCGGCATCTTGCCCCAGTTCTGACGACCGGCTGCCTTCAGATGAAAGATGTGAACCGGAGTCTTGCCCTGCCGACCGATTTCGAGGGCTTCGTCGATTGCTTCGAGGAGCTGGTCGCCCTCGTTTCGCATGTGGGTGTAGTAGCGTCCGCCGTACTGTCCAGCGACTTCTGCAAGGGCCGCGATCTCTTCCGTTTGAGCGTAAACCGCCGGCGGATAGATCAGCGCTGTTGAGACACCGATGGCTCCGCTCTCCATCCCCTCGCGGACGAGTGCCCGCATCTGTTCGAGTTCGTCTTCAGTCGGACGCCGGTCAACATCTCCGAGAACGATCCGGCGGACCTGCGTGTGTCCGACTGTTTGCGCGACGTTAACCGGCAGGCCCTTCATTTCGAGCAGCTGGAAATACTCGGCCATCGTCGAGTAACCCTGCCGACTTGCAGCTTCCTCCCCGAGCGGAGCGGCAGACGAACCCTCACCGCAGTTGATCGTCGTGATTCCCTGTGTCAGGAGATTGATGGCCGACTGCGGGTTCTCCATCAGCAGCGTCGCCGTCTGTCCCATCATGTCGACGAAACCGGGAGCGACGATCATCCCGTCGGCATCAAGACAGCGTTCTGCGGCTTCCGGAGCAATTCGACCGACCCTGACGATGCGACCGCCCTGAATGCCGACATCCGCGACGTACCAGGGCGCTGTTGTTCCATCGACGATTCGCCCGCCCTTGATGACGAGATCGAATTCGGCCGCAACACCCTGATGTGCCGTCGCAAGAAACGCCAGAAGACTGAAGAGGGAAAACAGAATGCTTCGCATGGCAGAGTCTCCTCATCTGCAGAATGAACCGGTCGCTGTCTCGTTACTCGAAAACCGCCGGCAACGAGCGACCGATCAGACCCGCGACGTCGCGGCCAGCGGATCATGTCAACCTGATCGCTGTCACGCCACGAAATGCGGAGACGCTCAGGGTTGTTCCGGATCTGCCGTCGTTCCGCCTGCTTCGCAGAAAAGTTCAAGGAAGGAGGGATTTGCGAGTAGCTGACAATGGCTGGCTTCGGACGAAGTCGAGAAACAGTGCGTGCGATCTGTTCCCTGCTGAGAGCAAATTGTGAGAGCTTCCTATGGAAGACGATGGGCCTCCGGGCGTTCCAGAATGGGTCGTGACCTACGGCGACATGATGTCGCTGCTGCTTACGTTCTTCATCATGCTCGTCTCGCTCAGTGAGATTGTGGCCGAGCAGAAGTACCGGGCCGTCGTCGACATGCTGGATGCCTACCTGAGCGGCTATCCCACGGCTCCGGTCGTTCCTCCCGGCCAGTTTCACCCGTCCAACAGCATCCTGCCCAGCGAAAAGAGCACGATGGGCGCGAAGGCCCAGGAAGACCCAGGAGACGGTGGCGTCAAAACGAAGGCTGTTGTCGGCGAGGATCTGCGAATCAAGGTGACCAACGAGGGACAGCCGCTACAGGTCGGGACAGAACTTGTGTTTTCGGCAGACGGAACAACGCTCACCAGGGAATCTGAATCCGAACTGCAGCGCATTGCCAAACGGCTGAGCGGCAAGCCCAATAAGATCGAAATCCGTTCGCACTGCTCACCTCAGGACGCACTCAATCTGCAGGCTGCGACAGACCCGGTTGAGCTGACGTACCGTCGCGGGCACCGCATCTTGAGCCTGCTCGTACAGTGGGGGCTTGAACTCGAACGGATCCGGATTACGGCAGCTGCTGACACGATGCCACCCCCGAAAGACAGCCGCCGACACATCTCTGCCGACCGGATTGAGATCTTCACAACAGACGTATTCTCGGGCGACTACGTCGGCCCTCGATGGTGATTTCGCGCGAAGCCAATTCAATGGTTTCAGCGGAGCAATCTGCATCACTCCGCGCCATCCTCTCGCTCATGGAAGTGCTTCGCTGGCCAGTTTGAAGCTTACGAATGCAATCTCCGCTGCGCGCGGCAGCACGACACCGCCTTCCGCAATGCCAGGCTCAAGCCCTCCGCAATCGATCCTTCCGGAATCGTGCAAACGGCAACAGTGTTAACCAGTGGAAGCACTGAGCCCTCGTGGGCAAACGGAATTCCGCCTTTATTGCCCGTTTTACCGCATCGGCACGCGGCGTGCTCTATTACGCCAGTGGCACTTCGCCGGCTGTGCGTGCTGAAGATCAAGCTGCAGCAGACCTTCAGCGACCAAATGTGTCTCTTGAGACCTTCTATTCGGAAACCACAAGGAGATTTTCAATGCGGAATCTTGCACAACGTCTGTGGCAGGATGATGCTGGTTTCGTCGTTTCGACGGAACTGGTTCTCGTTGCCACGCTGCTGGTGATCGGCATTACGGTTGGTCAGTCGACCCTCCGTGACGCTGTCATCTCGGAACTGGCTGACACGGCTGACGCCATCAACCAGATCAACCAGTCCTACAGCTTCACCGCTGTTACGGGCCACTCAAGCTCTGTTTCCGGTACTGTTTTCGCCGACGTCGAAGACTTCTGCGACAACGGCGCCGGCACGACTGGCAATCAGGGTGATGGTGGCGGTCAGTGTGTGGACATCGAAGGTGCCGCCACTTCCAGCTCCAACGGCTAATTGCCGAATGTGTTGAGTTTACTGTTCGCCGAATTTCTTCGTGCCCCCGAACCGGCGAACAGAACACCAGAGGAGAGGATTTCCTCTCCTCTGGTGGTTGTTTTCTGTGCCATGTCACTGGGATGTTGTCGGTCAGTTTCGGCAGGTCCGGGATATGCGACCGTCTGCGGTTCGTTTGAT
>JAPOLP010000910.1 GCA_029977045.1 Planctomycetota bacterium | reverse complement strand
GGCGCTGAGGTCACACTGTGCTGCGGGTGCCCGTTCATCAATGCGTCTGCCTGGACTGAAATACTTCGACGTGGCACTTGTTGCAATCTCCGCTCACCTAGGTCGTCACCGTTGCCCGCAACGCCGACTCAGCGTTACCGACATCCCGCAATCCGGCAGCTTGCCGAGCAGCAGTTGCGGTTCGCGCCGGTCAGCGTGCGACTGGAGCAGGTCAGCCGGATCGAGCAGCTGATTACAACGCTGTCCCCGCAGGTCTCCTATCCGTATCCGGCTCTTGTCGAGCAGATCACGACATTCCGACCGGAGATGTATCCGAACCTGAAGATCGTCGGTCGGGATCTGCTGCACGATCTGCGCTGCTTTGCCGAAGACCTCTCCGGCAGCGCGAATCAGACCGTCGATCAGGCACCGGAACCGGTTCTCTCTGTCGAGGACGTCAGTCAGCGGTTCAATGTCTCAACTAAGACTGTGACACGCTGGCGAGATCGCGGCCTGATCAGCCGGCAGTTCCGCGCCGGACGCCGGACACGCATCGGCTTCCTGAAATCAACAGTCGACCGCTTTGCCGAAAAACACGGCGAGGAGGTCACGCGCGGCGGGAATTTCTCGCAGCTTACCGACGACGAGCGCAGCTTCATCATTCGCCGAGCCCGCCGGCTGGCTCGTTATGGAGCTTCGCCAACAGAGACCGCCCAACGACTCGCCCGGCGCACGGGCCGAGCGGTCGAGACGATCCGTTACACACTGAAAAGCCACGACGAGAAGTACCCGGAATCGGCAGTATTTCCGTCCGCCCGAACGCCGCTGACCGGCGACCAACGACGCGAGATCTACCGGCGGCTGAAGAGCGGGGAGTCCGCCACAAGACTCGCCCGACATTTCGATCGTACTCGATCAAGCATCCACCGGATCGCTCAGGAATACCGTTCGCGACTGCTGGTCGATCAGCCAATCGAGTACGTTGAATCGGATGAGTTCCTCGCTGCCGATGCCGAGCAGCAGATTCTCGCAGACGATCCCGACATGGTGCTGCCGATCGTCGAGTCACCTCAAACAGGAACAGAATTGCCGGCTTACGTGTCCGAACTCTACGGATCACCCGTCCTGACTCGCGAGCAGGAGCAGTTCTTCTTCCGGCGAATGAACTTCCTCAAGTTCCAGGCGGCTCAGATCAGAGCCCGACTGCCAAAGTCGCGTCAGAAGGCTCACGACATGGAGCGCATCGAGGAACTCCTTGAACAGAGCCTCGCCATCAAGAACGTTCTGATCCGCTGCAACCTGCGGCTGGTCGTGTCCGTCGCTCGCAAGCACCGCCGCGATTCGGATGGCTTCTTCGAGATGATCAGCGATGGCAACATGACGCTGATCCGGGCGATCGAAAAGTTCGACTATCGGCGCGGCAACAAATTCTCAACGTACGCGACCTGGGCACTGATGCGTTCCTACGCCACATCCGTTCCTGCCGAAGGCCGCCAGCTGGACCGCTTCCGAACAGGTAACGAAGCAATCATCGGAGAAGAAACGGACGAACGATCAACGATCGGCGAAGACGAGTCACGCGCCCGGCAGCAGCAACGAACGATTGAATCGATTCTCGACCAGCTCAACGAACGCGAGCAGGAAGCCATCAGCCTGCGGTTCGCCCTCGAAGGCCAGCCGGAACCAGCCACCCTGGAACAGGTCGGCGACCGGCTGGGCATCTCAAAAGAACGAGCCCGGCAAATCATCAACGCCGGCCTCGAAAAGCTGCGAGCGATCGCTGACGACCTGGGTTTCGATTCGGGCGAGTGAAGAACCGTCGCGAGAATCGCTCCGCGCCCGACGTCATGCCAGTAGGGCGTCGATCACTTTGCCGGGCTGGCCGTCGAGCAGGGATGACTCGCGGGCGTTGCGTTTGAACGTGACGCCTTCCGCGTCGAGGCCGAACTGCTGGAACAGTGTGGCGTGGTAGTCGAAGTGGTTAACGACGTCGCTGACCGCATGATGGCCGAACTCGTCGGTCTCGCCGTACGTCGCGCCCGGTTTGAAGCCGCCGCCAGCAAGCCACATTGAGAAGCCGTACGTGTTGTGATCGCGGCCGACCTTGTCGCGGCCCGCGTCATTCTGAATAACCGGCAGGCGACCCATTTCGCCGCCCCAGTGGACGACGGTCGTGTCGAGCAGACCACGCTGTTTGAGATCGATGACCAGTGCCGCCGCTCCACGATCGGTTTTGCGGCAAGCGGCTGGCAGGCGGCTGAGGATGCCGCTGTGGTGATCCCAGTACTGGTTCTGCGTAAAGACCTGCGCGAAGCGGACTCCGCGTTCGATCAGCCGCCTCGCGATCAGACAGCGCGTGCCGTACTCGGACGATTCCTTCTCGTGGATGCCGTATAGCTCCTGCGTCGCTTTGGTCTCTTCGCTGATGTCGAGCGCTTCGAGTGCCGCCGACTGCATCCGCGCGGCCAGTTCATAATTGCTGATTCTGGCCGCGAGTTCTGAGTTCTCGGGATGCTGGTCGAGCTGCTGCTGGTTCAGCCGGTTGAGGAACGCGAGGTAGTTCTCCTGCACCTTGCCACGCAGGCGTTCGGGCGGTTCGAGATTCAGGATTCGCGGCTGTCGCGGTCGAATCACCGTGCCCTGAAACAGCGACGGCAGCCAGCCGTTCGACCAGTTGAGCACACCTTCAACCGGCAGCCCCGCCGGATCGGTCAGCGCGACGAACGCCGGCAGGTTCTCGGTTTCGGCTCCCAGTGCATACGTGATCCAGCTTCCCAGTGACGGTCGACCGCGCTGGATCCGGCCCGAGTTCAGCGCGTGAATCGACTGGCCATGATTGTTGACGCCGGTGTGCATCGAGCGAATGACGAGTATGTCGTCGGCGATGCCCGCGATATTCGGCAGCAGGTCGGAGATCTCGGTGCCGCACTCGCCGCGTTTCGCGAACTTCCACGGGCTGCCGAGGATTTTGGAACTCGCCCCGCCGACGTCGTCGTACTTGATCTTGCCGGTGAAGTTCTGACCGTCGAGTCGCGTCAATTCCGGCTTCGGATCCAGCAGGTCCACCTGGCTGGGTCCTCCCTGCATGAACAGCGAGATCATGGCTGTCGCTTTGGGAGT
>JAPOLP010001201.1 GCA_029977045.1 Planctomycetota bacterium | reverse complement strand
TCCGATTCGATCTGCAGCAGATCGGTTTCGATCTCCGCCATGCCTTCGAGCGACTCCGTCACGAAATCGTCGATCAGCTCCTGATCGAACTGCAGGTCTTCCATTCCGTCTGCCATGTCATCACTCACGATCTGTGTTTCACTGCGATTGAAGTCGAGACGTATCGCGACTGCGATGATATGGAACGGAAACGAGCCGATGGCTCGACGTCAGGCCACGGAAAGCAAACGTGGCAAAGAGATTTCCAGCCGGACGCTCGTCTGCGCGATCGTTCCGGCTCACTGGCTGGCGGCACATGGCTAGCCCCTTTGAACAGCCCCGGCAGTCAAAGCTGCCTGAAACAGACATGAAGAATCTGTTGCCCGACCCTCCCGATCGGATTCATCAAACAGCCAAACCTACACGCGAAACGCAACACAGCCTGGGAAAAGTACCCAGCCCCTTTGACCATCAGGCCAATTCCTCCCTGCACGGAACGAAGCTCCCTCGCACATATCCGCCACTCCAGGCGTTCCCCCTGTGCACCCGCGTCATTCCCCGCAAACAGGCGGAAGCTGGTTTCGTCTGTGTCCGAGACTCGCCATCGGAAGAGTCCACACAATCCGACCTTCAGACCTGCTTCGGGAATGCCACCGAGCGTTCGGCTCAGTACGGAACACGATCAGATTTGGCCAACCATTTCCGGAACGCAGCCAGTGATTCGCCGCGGAGAGCTTGCTGCATTGGGATCGAACGATCGGTGACCGGGAGGCACAGCTCGCGATAGAAATTCCGGTCATCGAAACCGGCAGCGACCGCATCACCGCATGAGGCGGCAAAGTAGATCCGCTCGATTCGCGCCCAATACGCAGCGGCCAGGCACAGCGGACACGGCTCACAACTGCTGTAAAGCTCGCAGCCAGCCAGCGAGAACGACTTCAGATTCGCGCACGCGTCGCGAATCGCAACGACTTCCGCGTGAGCGGTCGGATCGTTGGTTGACGTCACTTGGTTCCAGCCACGTCCGACGATCTCGCCGTCGCGGACGATGACCGCTCCAAACGGCCCACCGGCGCCGCCATCCATCTTCTCGACAGACAGCCGGATCGCCTCACGCAGGAACTCGGGCCTCAACATCGCTGCCCCCTTTCCTGACTTTCTCCAGAGGACGCGGCCCGCTCGCAAACTCTCAAGGCATCACAAACTCGTGCTCGTCAGGCCGGACAGTGAGCACCGGGCAAGGTGCCTTGCGGACGACTCGTTCGGCGACGCTGCCCAGCAACGTGTGGCTGACCATCCCGCGACCGTGAGTCCCCATCACAATCAGGTCCGTCTGATGCTCGCGCGCGTACTCAACAATACGCTGAAACGGCGGTCCCTTACGAGTCGCCTGAACAACCCGCGACCT
>JAPOLP010001182.1 GCA_029977045.1 Planctomycetota bacterium | reverse complement strand
GCTACTACAAGTTCTGCTTCGAGCGGAATCCGTGGGCGAAGGTCGTCTCGTACTACAACTGGAAGTCGATCGGCCAGGGCCGCAAGCTGCCGCCGTTCGACGAGTGGGTCCTGCAGAAGTCGCATCGCCTGCCCTGCGACGCGGACCTCTACTTCGACGGGTCGACCTGCCTGATGGACGACGTGTTCGACTTCGACAACTTCCGCGGCACGTTCCAGTCGATCTGCGACCGGCTGGGCATCCCGTTCAACGGCGAGATGCCTCGTGAGAAGACGAACATCACGAAAGAGAAGCCGCGTTACCAGGACTTCTATTCGGACGGGACGCGCGACAAGGTCGCGAGCCTTTACCAGCGGGAAATCGAGCTGATGGGCTACTCGTTCGAGCCATTGACCGCGTCCGAGTCATCAAGGGCGGCAGCGTGACACACTCAGCCGCTGACCAGAAACCGCTGCGGGTTCTGTGGCTCACCGATGACCGGGCCGGCCACCGAAACAAAGCCGCCGGCGTGATGCACGCGCTCGAACGCCGCCGCCAGATCGAAGTCACCGAGCTGCCGATCGACTGGAAGTGGACGCCGACCCGCCAGATGCTCGGACGCTTGGGAGCGACCGGCCTGAAGCTGCCGCCGAACTGGTTTCTCAGAAACGCTCTGCCGGACGGCTCGTTCGATCTGATTCTGTCGTCGGGCGGAAGCACTCAATGGCCGAACGCGGCACTGTCCGAGCGGCTGGGCATTCCCAACATCTTCTGCGGATCGCTGCGACACTTTCCCGAGTCGCTGTTTGACGTGATTCCGATTCCCGATCCACCGCGTGAGGCCGCTCCGTTTTTACGTCTTGATCTGCTGCCGTCGAACATCAGTCCTGACCGGGCTCGTGAAGCCGCGACGGCTGCGTTTGGTCGGCATGATGACGAAGGCGTCTGGGCGGTGCTGATCGGTGGCGACGGGCAGGGTTTCCGCTGGACCGTTGACGGACTTCGCGAGTTTGCCGGCAGCCTGGCAACCGCTGCGTCGGCGCGAGGAATCAAGCTGGCGGTGACGACGTCGCGGCGGACTCCGCCAGATGGCGAGCGGGCTCTGCGCGAGGTGCTCGAACACAGAGGCTGCCTGCAGGCCACGGACTGGTATCACGACCGGCAGTCGACGCCACCTCAGCTTGCCGCTTTGATGGGGCTCGCTGGGAAAGTGCTCGTGACGGCTGACAGCATCTCGATGACGCACGAAGCGATCTCGTCCGGACGTCCGGTGATCTCGATCCAGCCGCCCATCGGCGAACCCGGTCAGCGGCATCTGGACGTGATGCAGTACCAGAAGGACCAGGGCCGGCTCGCTGACTTTCATCTGGGAGGCGCTGAGCCGCTCGATTCGGTCGCTCCCGACTGCGGCTGGCAGCCGATCAGCCATGATCCCGGCGAGGCACTCGGCGAGGCACTGCTGCAGCGTCTCGCCCAGATCGAATCGTCATTACGGTCAGCGGCTTAGGAGGCAGGTGAGACAATGCCTCGCGTCGTTTTCGTCGGTGACACCAGCCTGCACTCGCCGCACTTCGGCTGCCAACTCGTAGGCCAGAGCTTTCGCGAGCAGTTCGCGCGAGCCGGGCTCGATCTCGTCGCGGCGTTGCCCACGCGGTTCGACACCGTTCACGATCACAAGCGGATCATGTCAGATGCTGATCTCG
>JAPOLP010000682.1 GCA_029977045.1 Planctomycetota bacterium | reverse complement strand
TGCCTCGGATTGACTGGCGCGGCGATGGGCCGGGATACGTCGAGTCCGAATTTCCACTGCTGCCGTGGACGGCGGCCTGTCTGTATCACGTCTGTGGCTATTACGAAGAAATTCTGCGACTGCTTTCGTATGCCCTGTCGCTGGCGTCCTGTGTCGTCTTCCTGAGGCTGGCCCGACGTCTGCTCCCGGACGCCGCGATCATCCCGGCATGTCTGGTGTTTGCATTGAGTCCAATGGCTATTCGGATGGCCTCCGCCGTTCAGCCAGAGCCGTTGATGTTCTTTGCATATCTCCTGGCGATTGATGCATTTATCCGCTGGATCGACCACGGCCTGCGACGCGACTACGTCATCGCATTGCTGGCAACGACGCTGGCGCTCCTGGCAAAAGTACCGGCTGCTCATGTCGGAATCCTGTTCGCGTGCCTGTGTCTGCAGAGATTCGGAGTGGGAGTCTTCAAGCGTCCCGAGATCTGGCTGTTTGGGCTTGTGTCTCTGGGAGTTCCCGCCGCCTGGTACTGGCACGCTCACTCGCTCTGGCTTGAATACGGCAACTCGCTGGGTATCTCCAACGAAGCGTACGAACGGATTTCGACCGGCAACTTTCTGATGACGCTCTGGGAGACGCTTCCCGGCGTCGCCGCGATCGAGGCCGTCTATATCTGGATGGGGATTGGAACGTTCTTTGGAATGGGCGGCCTTGTGGCGGCGTGGCGAGACAGTCGATCGCGACCTCTGGCGTACTGGTTCTGTGCTCTGGCCGCTTATTTCTTCGTCACCGGACGGACCACCGGCGAGCCGTGGGCGGCCTACTACCACATCGTCACGACGGCGCTGGCTGCGATGCTGATCGGGCTTGGTTTCGACGAAACGCGGCGGAGCCCGATTCGAGTGACTGTGGGTTTTGTCGCAGGCGTCACGGTCGCCGCCGTTGTTGCTTTCCTCGCTGGAGAACTCAATGCGGGTATGATCAACCCGCTGTCTCGCATCGCTCTGACCGTTGGAGTTGCATCCGGAGTTGCCGGGCTGCTGGCAGGCTTTCATGTCTGCAAGGCAGGCACCGGCGTCCCGACTGAGCGGGGAGCAGGCCACACGCGGCAACGGTTGATGCTGGGATGCTTCTCGGCGGTTATCGCATTTCAGCTCGTCTCAATTGCTCGCGACTTCAGGCCTGCTGAGAACGCTGGCCTGTATGGCAATGCTCTGGTATTTGCACCTCATGTCAAAGAGGGCGAACTGATCGTTGTCGGAGGTGCGAGTGAAGTCGATCAGCACGGCCTGCTGCGAGCCAGCGACACTCCGTACTACTTCTTCTGGATGGATCGGAAGGGGTTCATTCTTCACGACGACGAACAATCGATCGAACGTCTTACTGAGTTGCGGCGACGTGGAGCCCGCTACTTTCTGGCTGAGAAACATCACATCGCACAGGTCCCCGACTTCGAGGACGACATCCGGACGAGATTCTCCATCGTCACGGAAAGCGGAACGACGATGCTGATTGACCTGGGTGTTGCAGAGCAGTCTTCACAGGCCGCCGTGCAGACGTCGCAGCCAGCGGTTACCAACAGCGGGGCGGCCGCGTCGTGAGTCGTCAACCGCGACGTCAAACATGGCTGGAATGCCAGCGAGGCAGCAAATGAAGCCCACTCCCCTGATGAGCAGGCTGCTCTTTCGCCCCACGCTCTACTGGACGCTCCTGAAGACTCGCGGCCTGAAAACTGAGGAGCACTGGACGGCGATCGATGACACGCTGATTCTTGGTGCACTGCCCGCGAAGCGAGAGCTTGCCGAGTTCGAGTCACTCGGCGTCGGCGGCGTCATCAACATGTGTGCCGAATGGAAAGGGCCTGGGTCACGTTACGCCCGGAGTGGCATCGAGCAACTGTATCTGCCGACTCCTGACTACACGTCGCCTGACTTGAATGCGGTACTCACTGGCGTCGAGTTCATTGCCCGATTCGCCGAGCAGGGCCGTCGCGTCTACTGTCACTGCAAGGCAGGACGAGGCCGCAGTGCGACGATTGCTCTCGCGTGGCTGGTTCGTTCGCAGCAGCTTTCCATTCAGACAGCGGAAGAGTTGCTTCGAGAACGCCGTCCGCAGGTGAATCGCCACCTCGCACACCGCGAAGCGATTCGGGACTTTGTGGCCTCACTTCAGTTGCAGCACTGAAGGCTACGCTGTCTGGTGCTCGACGCAGACTGGTCGGATTCATGGCCGGTTGCCGAATTCTCCGAATTTCGGCTGGCACGCAGGCTTAGCTGGCACGGATGCGCCATGCCCCCCTGGACGTAGCTGCCTGCAAGCCTCGGAGCGTTTCTCAGACCCGATGGGTTTCCTGCTCGACGAGGACGCACAGGCCGTCGGCGAGGGACAGGACTGCGTGTGAGCCGCGGGCTTCGTAGTCGGCGACCATGCGCTCGGCTTCTTCGACCGTGTTCATGCGACCGGCCAGACGCCAGTGGCTCAGCAGTGGTTCGTGATGCTCAACCGTCCGTTCACAGGGTTCCAGGGTGGCAACCATGATCGGGCTCCGTGACGAGTTCGGTGGTGTAAAACTGCTGCAACCTAGGTCACTGCTCGAACACTCTCGTAGTTTACGGCCCGCCATCAACTGCTGGATGGGGAATTCCGGCGACTGTTCGCCACAATCGGAATAACTGAAAAATCGTACGATCGTACCGTCGGGCTGAAGTCAGACATGCCGACGGCATCGAGATTGGCGCAGATCGCTCTTGTTCGGTTTTGTCGCTTCGTGCTAATGAGCTGAACGTCGGATTCGTTCTGAGTCCGAATCAGGCGTCACTCAACCGCAATGCCCGGTCAATTCCTTGCGGACACCTTTCTGACGCCGTCCATCGCGGCTCAATCACAATTTGTTGTAGCGGCAGGCCTCGTTCCGGTCAGGTTGCGTTTCATTCGTGTCTGGCCGTCCGGCGTTGCGTGTCGCTTCGTTGCCGATAGTTCCGGTGACCGGTCGGTCTTCAGGAGTACTCGGCGGTTTCACGCACGATTTCAGGGATGAAAGGGCGTGGCATGGGAGCACGTCGGCGCGATTCGGGGCCACTGCAGGATTCTCCGTTTCCATTGTTTCCCGACTGGGACGCTGCCGACTCTCCGTGGCACGACGCCTATCCCGATCACGTACCGCCTCGCGTTGATTTCAAACCGGTCCGAGTCGAACGCCTGCTTGAAGCGGCCACTCTGCGATACCCCGACCGGATTGCGCTGCACTACTTCCGCACTTCGTGGACGTATCTTGACCTCTACGACCGCGTGCGCATGGTCGCCGGCAGCTTGAAGAAACTGGGTATCGGCACCGGCGACCGAGTGATGCTGGTATTGCCGAATCAGCCGGAGTTCGTGGCAGCCTGGTTCGCTCTGCACTCGATCGGGGCTGAGCCGGTCCCGGCGAATCCTCTGATGTCCGGCACCGAGCTGGCCGCTCTGGCTCGCAAATGCAACGTCAAAGCCGCGATGGGGCTCGACGTTCGCATGAAACCCGTTGCCGAGATGGCGGCGCTCGTCGATCTGCCACTGCTGATTGAGACCAGCCTGGCAACGCACCTGCCGATGCACCTTCGCGTGCCGTATCTGCTGCAGCGAACGCTGGCCGGAACGACTCGAGCCAGTCAGGCGACTCGGCGGTTTCCGTTCGACAGCCTGTACCGGATCGGTCGGCCTCTGACCTCACCGGCGATCGATGACGTCGATCAGCCGGCGGTGCTGCAGCCGACTGGCGGAACAACGGGAACTCCAAAAGTCGCCGTGCTGACGCATCGCAATCTCTGTGCGAACGTCGCTCAACTGCACGCTTGGTGTCAGATGGAGCCGGGCCGTGAGACGTTCCTCTCGGTACTGCCGTTCTTCCATGTTTACGGAGCGACCTGCGCGATGCTCTCGCCACTGGCCGGTGGCTCGACATTGGTGCTGCAGGCTCGGTTTGATCCGTCGCGAACGTTGCGGCTGATGCAGCAGCACAAGCCGGGGATCGCACTGCTCGTTCCATTCATGATTGCGTCGCTGAACG
>JAPOLP010000816.1 GCA_029977045.1 Planctomycetota bacterium | reverse complement strand
GTTGAACGGGCACCACTTCGGGATCAGCACCAGTTCGGGCGGCACCGCCGGACACTGCTCGTAGGAAATCTGCCCCAGCAGCGCGAAGTAGAACCGCGTGAAGCTGTTCATCTTCTCGGCACCGCCGGCGGCCAGAATCGCCTCGCGCGCCCGCACCATCTGCTCTTCGTCCGCCGAGTGCCCTGCGATCTTCAGTGCCCAGTACGCCTTGACCGACGCCGAAATCTCCAGCGGTCCGCCGGGATAGATCGCCCAGCCACCGCTTTCGAGCTGCAGGTTTTCGATGTACTTCGCCGCTCGTCGAACGCCGTCAGAATCGCCTCGACCGAGCCAGGTCAGCAGCAGGATGTATTCCGATTCGAGGATCGTGTCGCCTTCGAGTTCGCCGACCCAGAACCCGTCGGGGTACTGCTGCGAGATCAGCCAGTCGCGCGTGCGAACGATCGCGTTGCCGAGCCGTTCGGCATCTTCCGTCAGGCCAACCGAGGCCAGCAGTTCGGGACTGAAATGCGGACCCGCTCCCGGCGTCTGCGTCGCCGAGCCGTTCAGCTCCATCGAAATCCGCTGCGAACCGAGCCTTCCAAAGCTCATCGAGACAACCTTCCCTGCCAGCCATCGACTGCGATGTCGCGGCGCGTAATGAGACCCGTCTTTTGACGACAAAACGGCGGATCGTAGGTGAGCCAACGCGGCCCCGACAACGGCAATCAACCCAGACGCAAAGCCTGCCAGACTCGACACTTTTGTTGTCGCCGTCTCGCCGCAAGAATCGACGTCTGCCGATTGAACCTACTCCGAATTCTCCTGGACCAGTCTCCGTGGAAACTCGACCGACCAATTCGTCGTCGACCTGCGAAACAGGGATCGCGATGCCTCGATTTCTGATCTCCCTCCTGCTTTTCGCAACCCTGCTGACGGCCGGGGTATCAGCGGACGACCGCCTTACTCTCGTCGGAGCAGAGTCGAACTGGCATCAGCCGGCGGGGCCGAATGGAAACTGGCAGGTCGAGGGCGAGCCGCAGGTCGAATGGAGTGCGACGCGGAACGAGAACATTCTCTGGCGGGCGCCACTGCCCGAAGCCGGAATGAGCGGCGTAACCGTCTGGGGCAACCGCGTCTTCACGACGACGCACGTCCCGATTGACGATGAGAGCCAGAAGAACGGCGTCACCGACATCCTCGGTTTCTGTCTCGACGCTGCTACCGGAAAGATTCTCTGGCAGGTCGAGCTTCCCGGGACGTCGTTCATCTCGCTGGCCGGCGGCTTTACTGACGGGACCGTCTTCGCGCCGATTGCTGATGGCGAACACGTCTGGTTCTTCAACCGCTGCGGCTCGATGGGCTGCTACGACTTCGAAGGCAACCGCATCTGGCAGCGTGAATGGACGCCGCGTTTCCGGCACAACAACCGCCAGGCCGAACCGTACCTCGTCGGCGACGCGATTCTGTATGTCGAGGTCGTCAACAAAGCCGCCGGCGCAAAGATTCAGAAGTGGAAGGCTCCCGGCGTCATCAACCGCGAGATGTCGATCCCCGACGGTGTCGACGAGCGCGAAGTCTGGACCTGCATCCACGGCATCGATAAGCGAACCGGCAAAGTCCTGTGGCGCGAGCACGTCGGCACGTCGATTCACACGACACCGGTCGTCGGACGTCTGGCCGACGGAACGCTGGCCATCTCGCACGCCCGCGGCGGCGGCCACCAGCCGCTCGAGAAACCATTTGGCCACAGCCTGACGAGCCTCGCCACCGGCCACGAAGGTACGACCCTCTGGAGCACGCCGCTCGACGGCTACGACCCGTCGTTCAGTTGCCACTTCAACGAGCGTTACACATTCGGCTTCAATCAGGGCCGGCACATCGTCATGGACACGGCCAGCGGCAAAGTGCTCCGCGAGCAGCCTCTGTACGAGAACGCCCGCGTCTGGAAACGCGACGCAACTTCGGACGGCTGGACTCTGGAAACGAACGCCGCCGTCAAAGCCGGCAAGAGCCATCCCAACACGAACCAGGCCAACATCGTCACCGGCGACTGGCACTGGTTCCTCTCGCACAACGTCCACTATCTGGGCCGCGTGGAAATCGAAAGTGGCCTCGTCGAGTACCTCGAACTCCCCGCTCAGGTAATCGCCAGTAAAGACAGTCGCGATGAGGACACGCTGCTGTGGGGCAAGCAGAAGCCGACGAACCGCCCGCTCAACGCGCGAGGGTTTGCGGTCGGTGACAAGGGCCACAACGGCACCGGCTGGGGCCACATCTCCGCCGCCAGCCCGACCCGAATCGGTCGCTACCTCTTCCTCCCCGTCGTCACCGGCACGGTTTACGTCATCGACGCCGAAGCGGAAGAGCTGACCCCGAAAGCGATCATCGCCGTCAACGACCTCGGCCCTGGCGGAGAAACCTGGACCCTGTCGTCGCTCACGTTTGCAGGAGGTCGGCTCTACGCGCATACCATGCGCGAGGTCATCTGTATCGCCGGCTCATCATCAAGTGCCGCAGCCGAATAGCGATGCATCGACCGCGGAATCAAATCGGCTTCCTAGGCGGCGCGATGGATGCCGGGGAGGATGTGGCCCTCTTTCCGCTCAAAGTTCACTCGTTCGCGGACGGCGTAGTGTGAGCTGTTTTTGGCACTGTAGTAGACTCGCGCGACGACTTCGCTCAGCAGGCCCAGACCGAAGAACTGGGCGCCCAGCAGGGTGGCGAGGACGGTCAGCAGCAGCAGCGGGTTGCCCGTCATGTCGATGCCGGACTGCAGCTTCATGAAGACTGTGGCGACCCCGGCAGCGGCGGCGGCCATGCCAGAGAGCAGGCCCAGGCGACCGAACATGCGCATTGGACGGTCGAAACAGCCCAGCGTGAATTTGACCGTGACCAGGTCGAGCAGCACTCGAACGGTGCGACCGATGCCGTACTTGCTCTCGCCAAACCGTCGGGCGCGATGATTGGTGACGACTTCGATCGACCGTGCTCCGCGAGCGTGGCCGAGGATCGGGATGAAGCGGTGCATGTCGCCGTAAAGTTCGATTTCCTTCGCGACATCGGTGCGGATGACTTTCAGCGTGCAGCCGAGATCGTGAATCGGGAAGCCGGTCACGCGCGAGATCAACAGGTTGGCCATCCGCGACGGCAGCTTGCGAAGCAGCAGTGCGTCCTGACGGTTCTTCCGCCAGCCATGCACCAGATCAAAGCCTTCGTCGAGCTTCTGCAGCATCATCGGAATATCCGCCGGATCGTTCTGCAGGTCGCCGTCGATCAGCACGATCGCGTCGCCGGTCGCGTGTTCAATCCCGGCCTGCATGGCGGCTGACTGGCCGTAGTTGCGGCGGAACAGAACCAGCTTCACTCGCGGATCAATCGCGGCGAGTTCGCGCATTCGTTTGATGGTTCCGTCCGTCGAACCGTCGTCAACGAACACGAATTCGTGATCGCCGGGCAGGTCATCAAAGACATCCGCCAG
>JAPOLP010000368.1 GCA_029977045.1 Planctomycetota bacterium | reverse complement strand
CGTTCGCCCCGGCGACGGGGCTGGCCGTGTTCTGTGTGGCTCGCCGCTGGTTCTATGTCCGAGTCGCCTGGGCGGCAGTGCTGATCCACCTCACCGCTCCGTGGACGTACCGGATTTCGGTCATCGCGTACGCGGAAGGCGGTCTGACGTTCTATCTGTCCGCGACTCTGTTCGCGCTGCTGCTGACGCGAGAAGCCTCGGGTTGTGAACGGCGGCGGCTGACGCTACTCACCGGCCTCTTCGCCGGCAGTTCGATGGCGTGCAAGTACCCCGGCGTCCTGAGTGTCGTAATGCCGCTCGGTGTGGCGTTGCTCTGGTTCGAGTGGCGTCGTGCCGGCGAGACCTCAGAAGGCGACTCGGCGAGCAGTGAGACGCCAGTCAGTCGAGTTCTGAAGGCCGGAGTCATCTACTCGATCGGCGTCCTGCTGGCCGTCGGGCCGTGGTTGCTGAAGAACGCCGTCGAAACCGGCAACCCGGTTTACCCGCTGGCGAACAGCGTCTTTCACGGAGCCGACTGGACGCCGACGCTCGAAGCCAACTGGAAAGCCGCGCACGGACCGCCGAACCACCAACCGTTCGATCTGCTCGTCAAATTGTTCGACGTCACGCTGAAGAGCGACTGGCTGAGCCCGCTGTTTTACACGCTGGCTCCGCTGACTCTGCTCGTTGCCCGGAAGCGGAAACTGATCGGCGGGCTGTGGCTGTACGTCGCGTTTCTGTTTCTGAGCTGGTGGGTGCTCACGCATCGGATTGACCGATTCTGGATTCCGATGATCCCCGTCGTGTCGCTGCTGGCTGGCGTCGGAGTCTGGTGGACCACCGAGCGAACATGGCGATACGCAGCCGGCGGCATCGTCGCGCTCTGCGTGCTCTTCAACCTGGGTTTCATCTCGACGGCACTGTGCGGGCTCAACACCTGGCTCGGCGATTACGACGACGTTCGACCGCTTGCCGAAACGAGTGCGAAGACGATCGCGACACTCAATCAGATGAATCTGCCGCCTGACGCGAAGGTGTTGTGCGTCGGCGAGGCTCAGGTCTTCGATGCCCGCTTTCAGCTTGTTTACAACACCGTGTTCGACATCTCGATCTTCGAGCAGTGGTGCTCGGCTGCCGAACCCGGTGTCGCGCCCGCCGACCAAAAGATGCGATCGCCAGATGAGATTCAGAAGACGCTCGTCGAAAACGGCATCACGCACGTCCTCGTCAACTGGGAAGAGATTCTCCGCTACCGAACCTCGTACAGGTACGCTGACTTCGTCGCCCCGCACCGCTTCGACTGGCTGGTCGAACACGGCGTCCTGCTGCCGGGGCAGCTTCTGACAGGCGTGGGCTCGTTCGAGTCATTCGGCGACAGCAATCAGCCCGAAAACAGTCAGCGGCAGCAGATCCTCAAGTGGGGACCTGAGCTGCTCGTCGAACACGATGGTGAGCGTTACGTCATCCTTTCGCAGCTCTACCTGGTTGCAGGTTCGGAGTGAGTTTCAATGCCGTGCTGAGAACCGCGACTGGTAGGACTGGCGGACCTGAATTCGCTGTTACATTCCCGGAGTTGGAGGGACTGGCACGTTTTCGGGGGCCGGGGGAGCACCGGTGCGGGACGCTGGCGGGCTGAGCTGGTCGAGGTAAGCACGCATCACGTGGGACGCCATGCGGAAGCCGGGGAGGTCTGAAATCATTCGGTACGCGGGATCGGCTGCCACTCGATCGAACGTGATGATTAGCTCTTCCAACTGCCGACGATCTGCTGGTGAGAAGTCCTGCGGTCGGACTGTTGCCAGGCGTTTCAGCTCCGCAGTCTTCAAGTGTGAAACCCACGAAGCACCGGTCTCGATCTGCTGCAGGTCGGCTTCGACTAACTCGGCGGACAGCTTCAATTGCTTGTGCAGTCGCTCGACCGGCGGAACGAGCAGTTCGCGCAGTGTGACCTGGATCGTCTGGAAGCCCCACATCCCGCTGATCTGTCGGTACTCGGCATTTTCCGCTGTCTGGTCAAAGCGACGCAGGATTCCCGTGAGTTCCTGATAAGCAGGCGGAGTGATCGGGGGATCGGCAGGAAGTTCCTCGCCAGGTGCTGGTGGTGCTGCGGGCTGAGCGTGAACGATTCGACGCAGTTCCTCGACCTGCAGATAGTCGTGCCAGCCATCGCCGGTTGAGATGCCATTCAGCTCTTCCTTGAACCGGTCGACGGCGAACAGCAGCAGGCCGCGGACTTCGACGCCTGCCATCGCAGCGGCTTCGGCAGCAGTGGGGACCGGCATACTCTCCGGTTCCTCGGTGGCCTGCGGGTCGATCACTGTCTGCACTCGGTTCTGAACTTGCGGCTGCGTCTGGATGACGATCCCAAAGCCGTTTCCGTAGTAGCCGTAACCCGGCCAGCCGCGTCCGTAGTAACGTCCCCGCGAACCGCCACCGAAGTAATTGGGGTACGGAGAACCGAAACCAGAGCCGGGTCCAAAGCCGCTCGGACCGCGATAAACCTGGACGCCGCCAGGACCGATGCTGATCCCCAGCCGGCTGCGCGAACCGCCGCTGGAAGGGCCACGGTTCGAACCGCGATCGGGCTGCGGTCTTGAAAACTGGTCAGGCCGACGGTCGCTATCTCCGCGTCCACGATCAGATGATCCGCTCGGGCCTCGATCTCGCTGCGAACCAGCATCGGGACGATTGCCGCTCTCTGGCCGGCCTGCAGGGGCAGGTCGCTCAGCTCGGTTCGTTGGTTGATTCTCCACGGCCTTTTTGAGCTTCGAGAATGCTCCAGCTTTTCCCTTCGGTGCTCCCTTGTCCTGAGCATCACAAATGCCTGCCGACATGGCAGACGCCAGAATCAGCAGGGCCACGAGACGAGTTGTTGCTGAATGAAACATGGCTGTTGTCTCCTGCGACATGTTTTGCACCACCGAGCGGGCAATGATCGAAAGGCAGCGAACGCCTGACCCGCACGGGCAGGTGCAAGTCGGCAGAATGTTGTCTGCACAGCAAGCACCGTACCGGATGCCAGAGTGTGCGAACGCAGTCAGCGACGACGGTAAAGATACCATCGGCACGCGGTTCCTGGTGGCACGGAATGAGCGGCTTTGGCCGATGGCGAGATTCTCCAACCCGACAATCGCGCAACTGCCTCCAGCCTGCCGCGTCAGCCGGAAGTTACTTTCCAGCTTTCTTTCGGGTGCCCGCTGCGTATGAAGCCTTGCCGGCTTTCCAGATGTCGACATCGCCAGTGTTGGGCTGCTCGGGGCCGGGGGTTGAGCGGCCCCGGTCGGCATAGGTCTGCAGCAGTGCTGTCAGGCGTTCGACGATCTCTGGGTGCTGCTCGGCGACGTTCTTTGTTTCGCCGATGTCGGCATCGAGGTCGAACAACTGCACTTCCGGCTTTCCTCGGAAGTCGCCTCGACCCGGACGCGGTTCGCTCCAGCCGCCCGATCCGGGACACAGAGCGAGCTTCCATTTGCCCTGACGGATCGAGAACGAGCCGTTGATCGAGTGATGCACGATGGCTTCCCGCAGCGGCTGTTTGTCCTGACCGAGCAAGGCCGGCAGGATACTGATGCTGTCTTCAGCGGCGGTCGCCGGGACGTCCTGGTCGAGGATGTCGGCAGCGGTCGCGAACAGGTCGAGCTGCCCTATCGTCTGCGAACTCGTCGTGCCGGGTTTGACGTGCCCGGGCCAGCGGGCGATGAACGGGACTCGGTGCCCGCCTTCGTAGATGTCTGCTTTGTG
The DNA here is from genome assembly GCA_029977045.1 of Planctomycetota bacterium. Taxonomy (GTDB): domain Bacteria; phylum Planctomycetota; class Planctomycetia; order Planctomycetales; family Planctomycetaceae; genus JAPOLP01. The sequence goes on along the minus strand of JAPOLP010000368.1, from coordinate 2,425 downwards.
GCCTCGGTAAACGTCGCTGGGGAAGTGGTTCTTTTTTGCCAGTTCGGGGAAGTTGGCCTGCGGCGAGCAGCCGTTGTCGGTCGTGAATATCAGCAGGGTGTTGCCGGCGACGTCAGCGGAGTCGAGCGCCGCCATGACCTGCCCGACGGTCCAGTCGACCTGCATCACAAAGTCGCCGTACTTGTTGAGTCCGCTCTTGCCCGCGAACTCCTTTGTCGGCGAGATCGGCGTATGCGGCGCGTTCAGCGGGAAGTAAATGAAGAACGGTTTGCCGTTCTTCGCCGCGTCGGCCCGGTCATTAATGACCTTGACGGTTTCCTCGGTCAGACGCGGCAGCACGTCAACGTCCTCGAAGTCGACGTCCGCCGGACCGTCGCGATGGAACGCCTTCGTGACGATCTTCGTGACGAGCGGCTTGTCGTTCTGAATGTAGACGTACGGCGGCATGTCCAGCGAGGCGCTGATGCCGAAGAAAGTGTCGAAGCCGACGCTCGTCGGTCCGTTCTGGACCGGCTTGAAGTAGTCGACGTTGTATGCGTTCTCGAAGTCCTGCTTGAACGTGTCGCCGTCGTCAGCAAAGCCGCCGTCCTTCAGCGGCCAGCTCATACCCAGATGCCACTTGCCGATTGCCGCTGTCGAGTAACCGTTCTGCTGCAGAAACGAGCCGACGGTCATCCGCCCGTCTTCGATCAGTCGCCGCGACCAGCCCCAGCAGACGCCGTTCTTGAGCCGCGAACGCCAGTTGTAGCGCCCGGTCAGAATCGCATACCGAGTCGGCGTGCAGACCGACGAACTCGTATGCGCATCGGTAAACGCCATCCCCTGCGACGCCAGCCGGTCAAGATTCGGCGTCTCAATCTGACACCGCCTGCTGAGCGCCATCACATCGCCGACGCCCATGTCGTCAGCAAGGATAAAGACAATATTTGGCTTCGACGCGGCCTGACTGATCGATGAGGCCAGGGCAACCATAAAACAGGCAAGAGTAACGGCAGATCGGTGCATGGATTCGATACGAATAGAGGAAAGAAACAGGCGTGAGAGTTCAATGAGAACGCGGCGAATGTAAGTGGCCGCAGCGAACTCACCCGGCGAACGCGTGGCGATTGTTCGACGAGTCTGGCCGGAACGCAAGACAACGTGGCGTGGCTCCCCTGCAATGGCAACTGACTGGAAAGGACATCCCGGCAGCTTTGCTTATCTGATTCGTTTGGGATGCGGGATGGCGAGTTCTTACTGTCGGTCCCGGCCGGGAACAACGTTGCTCTTCTTCTCAAATATAGACATGAACTAACATCTCTCACTGCGGTAACGCAGACATCATGGTGCGATTGAGCATGGCAACGGAATGAAGCAGCTCAGAGTAGCTGGCATGAAATACGTTTGAGGAGTTCACGTTATGTGGGCAGGGATGCTGATTGGTTCCGTCGCTCTCACATTCGCTGGGCCGGACACGGCAGCGAAAGACGCGTCCGCGCAGGAAGAAATGCGACGCTGGTTTGAGCAAACCGGGGCGATTGTTCTGCGTGGAAAGATTGCCGGCGAGCCGGTGATCGGTGTCGTGAACACCGCGATGCCACATGGGACTCTGGATTCAGCTCGAGCAGCCGACCTGCGGTTGGGGCAACCGTCTGCAACAGCCCAGGGAAGGACCAATGGACTTCGTAATGAACAACCAGTGTACTCTGGCGTCGAGGTACAACTGGCCGGTTCCACGTACGCAGATCAGCGACTGGTCGTCCTGGATCATTCCCCGCTGTTCCAACCGCTGAATTTGAAAATTGTTGGATTCTTCGGGATGGACGTGCTGCATGATCGCGTCCTCGTGCTGCAATCCTCACGGGGACGAGCGGCATTGCTTGATGAATGTCCGCCAGAAGTACGCGGCGTTCCACTGCGTCTGAAGTTCAGTTCGGAAGGCTTCGGCGGACCAATGCCGTATTTCCGTGTCAATGTCCCTGACGTTGGCTGGCAGAGACTCAAGATCTCCACGGGGACGAATTTTGGCTTGAGTCTCAATCGGAACGTTTGCCGCCGGCTGGAGCGGGCTGGTCAGGCCGTGCAGATTCCCGCGGTACAATGGCAGATTCTCGGATATGTCAGACAGCCCTGTATCTACTTGCTGCGGCAGTTCGAGCTGGCCGGTCACATCTTTGAAAACATCATGGTGTTCGAGATGCCGGAGAACGCAGTTGGCATGGGGCTGCTGCGGCATTTCGACGGAGTGTTCGACTTTTCGACGGGCACGGCATGGCTGCAGTCGATCGAGGCAGACAGTCAGGGATTGATTCCCGATGCGAGTGGAATTTCGGTGGTGCAGGACAGCAGTGGTCGTATGCGAGTAAGCGACCTGCAGGTTGACAGCCCCGCAGTCAGGGCCGGCCTTCGCGTGAACGATGAACTGCTGGCTGTCGACGGCCAGCCT
>JAPOLP010000893.1 GCA_029977045.1 Planctomycetota bacterium | reverse complement strand
TGCTGATTCATGGCGACCAGGATCCTCAGATGCCGATCAACCAGGCTCACGAGCTGCATGGCGTCTACCTCAAGCACAAACGCCCTGTCGAGTTCGACGTCGTGTACGGAGCCGCTCACGGTGGCGACGCGTTCTATACACCTGAGAAAATTGCTCGCGTCGCAGCGTTTCTGGATAAGTCACTGACGAATGAGCGGTAAGGCGTGTTGAAAATGGCGCAGGCCAGGTAGCGGAACGACTTGCGTCCGATGGTCCCCGAGTTGTGGAAAACTGAATGTACGACGGACTCCCAGTCCGTCGAGTTTCCGGACGAAGACGGACTGAAAGTCCGTCCTATGGGAGAAATCGGGGACCATTGGGCTTGCGCCGCTCCGCTACTTTGTCATCACCTCTGACCAGAGCCCCCTCAAATGCCCATTGCCAACTGGAAAACGCAGCCGTTCAACGTCATTCAGAGCCTGCTGTTCAACAATCCGCATCGCGTGATCGAGTACAGCATTCGCGACGAAAACGGCGAATGGAGGAACCGCGCGGACGATCCGGCGCCCGTCGTCCGGCTGTATGAAAAGGAAGCGGGCGACGATCGCACCTGCCTGCAGACGATTCAGTTCGTGCATCACATGCTGATCCCGCCTGGCGGCCGACACGTCAACGAGCTGCACATTCACCCGGACGCGGAAGAGATCGTCGTCATCACCTGCGGTCGCGGCGAGGCAATTATCGCTGGCGAGACTCACGAAATCGCCGCTCAGGACGTCGTCTACGTCCCGCCGAGCACCGAGCACGAATTCCGCAACACCGGCGAGGAACTTCTCGGCGTCCTGTTTATCTGCGTACCAACCGACGACGGCTTGAAGAAGCTGGCTGCCGCCCGGCAGGCGTAGCGTTCCGAGTTGCCCGGCAAGAACGGCAACTCGCGGAATTTCGCCTGGACGTTGAGGCCGGCAACAACCGTCATCACACTCCGTGTCAACACAGCTCGTTAGAATGACCGCCAGAGTTTCCGTCCGTAAGACCTGTAACCATCACTCTTGAAAGCAAAGAGTCGCACATGCTTCAGTTCTCAGAATTGATCCGCCAATCCGTTTCGCGCCGCCTGATTTCAGGGCTGTTCTGTCTGGCGATCGCCCAGGCAGCAACGCAATACACACAGGCTGACGTTGCCGTGCGGCATTCGTTTCTGGGCGTCGGCAAGGCAAACCGGACGGTCATCGTCGGCGAGGACGGGAAGATCGAATGGAAAGTCGATCTACCGGCCAGCGATGGCTGGGTACTGCCGAGCGGTAACGTGCTGCTGGCTCTGTATGGAACGCCGGAGTTTCCGAACGGCGGCGCTGTTGAGATCGATCGTAAGACGAAGGAAATCGTCTTCGCGTATAAAGGCCAGCAGAAGGAAACGAGCACTGTGCAACCGCTGGCCGACGGAACATTCCTGCTGGCTGAACTGGGACCGGAACCGCGAGCGTTGGTGATCAACCGCAATGGCAAGGTGCTCAAGACGACGCCGCTGCAGTGCCAGAAGCAGAACGCTCACATGCAGACGCGAATGCTGCGGCAGTTGCCCAGCGGCAACTATCTCGCCCCGCACCTGCTGGACTTCGCCGTCAAGGAATACAACCCGGATACCGGCAAAGTGCTGAAGACGTTTCCGACAGACGATCGTGGCCGCGAAAGACGCGACTGGCCGTTCACGGCAATTCGGCTGGAAAACGGAAACACTCTGATCGGCTGCACGAACGGAAACCGAGTCATCGAAGTCGACGCCGACGGAAAGATCGTCTGGAGCGTCACCAACGACGACCTCGGCGAAAACCTGCTCGACGATGCCTGCGGTGTGCAGCGACTGCCCAACGGCAACACGGTCGTAACCAGCTACCACGCGAAAGGCAACGCCGTGAAGCTGCTGGAAATCACGCGAGACAAGAAGGTCGTCTGGCGCTACTCAGGCATGAACGCCGGCTTCCACCACTTCCAGATTCTCACGACCAACGGCAAGCCAGTCGTTGAGAACACCCTGAAGTAATGACCGCACTGGTAACTGTAGTCCGGTTTCTCCGAAACCGGATCGTCGTCAGTGTAAAGTTCGCGTTGGGCAACACTCCGAAGCGGCAGCTCAATGCATCCTGAGAGTGCGTGGTTGCTCATTCGTGACCGGAAACTCGATCTGCGCACCTGCCGGTTTCAGAGAAACCGGCCTACAGCTTTGTGGATACTTGTCCTCAGCGGGCGTGCAGTTCTCGGATGCCGTTCTTCAGGCCGTAAACCTGTTTGACCTCGTCGGTCGTCAGAACTCGATCAAAGACGGCGAGGTCGTCCATGTGACCGACGTAGGCGGCTCCCAGAGCCAGCAGCACCTGCGAAGGATCCCAGCCGAACGTCAGGTCCCAGTTGTCGATTGAGCCCTGCAGCTTGCCGTTCACGTACAGACGTCCGGACCGCGACTTTGACTTGTCGTTAACGTTCTCGACCGTGAAGACGACGTGAGTCCATTGCTCGCGGGTGAACGGCGGGCGTTCGACATGCACCATCGGGCGTTTGTCGAACGGGATGTCGGCCCAGGCGACGTTAGTTGGATTCCATATGTCGAACAGCGGTCGGATCGCGTAGCGGAAGTAGCGAGGCGTCTCGTCTTTTGAGAACTCCAGGAAGATAAAGCCTTTCTTACTGTCGTCACCGACGATCTGGACCGGGTCGCAGTAGCCCGGTTCCAGATCCTTATCCGGACTCAGACGCAGCCAGACAGAGACCGTCGTACTCCAGTTCCTGTCGTTGTAGCCAAGCACGCCCGCGTCCCGGAAAGCGGGACGAAAGCCAGTCTTCTTTTTGAAGTGCAGGGCTCCTCCAAAGCGTCCGGCATCAGATGCGATCACGGCGTCATCAGTCGTCGAAGCGTGTTGCAGTTCCCTGCCCTGCTTCACGTAGCACTTGCGGTCACCGCGTGAGAAGTCGGCGTCGAGACCGCTGTCGAACGACGCGTGCAGAGTCAGTGCTTTGGCTAGAGCTGGTTCCGCCGAGTTCGCCTTTGAGGCTGATACGACGATGGCGAAGCAGAGAAAGGCGACCTGAAACGACGGGTGCATCGGAGACTCCGGAGGGCTGGCTGAAACTCGTAGGCCGGATCAAGCGGAGCGCCGCTCCGGCAATTCGAGAAGG
>JAPOLP010000264.1 GCA_029977045.1 Planctomycetota bacterium | reverse complement strand
CGCATGCAGCCGATACTTCCCCGGCGCCTGCACCAGCAGCACGCCTCGCCACTCAGCCGCGAACGTTCCCTTCACCAGTCGGGCATCCGGTGCCGCGTCCTTCCAGACAAACGAGACTCCCGAGTCAATCCGCTCGATCGATCTTTCACCGGTCTTGAAAGTCCCCAGCAACCCCGCCGGCAGATCATCGGACTCGTCGACCTGAGCATTGACCGTTCGAGCCGTCATGCTCAGTCCGACACAGAGCACGGCTGCTGTCAGGAACGCGGATCTATTCTGGAAAGCGAACTGCAACATCTCGAACCTTTCCCGCATCAGAAGTTCTGTCTGGGACTGCACGGCGTCAGAGAACGGCTTAATCTGGTCAGAGTTTATCGGGGTGAGCTAACAGGAATCCCGGAGACCATCAACCAAATGCCGTTTCGTGGCTCCACGGTTCACTGATGTCGAATGCTCCGGCAACCTGCGAACTCTGCCAGCGGACTCCGCGTAAGGGGACGACGGAGCATCATTTGATTCCTCGGACGTGCCATCGGAACAAGTGGTTCAAGAAGCAGTTTTCCCGCGAGGAGATGCGGCGGACGGTCGAACTCTGCCGCGACTGCCACCGTGCCGTGCATGAGCTGGTGCCGAGCGAGAAGGAACTCGGGCGGGAGTTCAACACAGTCGCGAAGCTGCTGACTCATGAACCCATCGCCCGCTTCGTCGACTGGGCTCGCAAACAGAAGTGACGGTGGGCTCTCACTTGACGCGTGCGTGTCTCGGCAGGTCACATCCGTGTTTTGGCCTGATGAGGAGTGGAAGCCAGCTGTAGGCAGGTTTTTCCAAAACCTGCAGATGCGCAGATGCGACGGCGATTGTTCTTTGCTGGCTGCGACGGACGAGAAGCTCGCGGTCTCCCACATTCGGACGGCAGGCAGCAGGATACACTCTCACTGACGAAGCTCCGGTTTCGGAGAAACCGGACTACTGCTAACGATTCGGACACGGCGATGAACTGGGACGACCTGCGGGGACATGGCGATCAGGTAACGATGCTGCGGCGGTCGATCGCGCGCGGGCGGCTCGCGCACGCCTACCTGTTTGCCGGGCCGCCGGGCGTCGGCAAGTCCCGCTTCGCCCGCATCTTTGCGCAGTGTCTGTTCTGCGAACGGCACTCTGACGAGGAACTGCTGGCCTGCGGAGAATGCTCGGGCTGCAAGCAGATGCAGGCGGCTTCGCATCCGGACTTCTTCCTGGTCGGCTGCCCGGAAGGCAAGGGCGAGATTCCCGTCGCCGTCTTTTATGGCAGCGGTGACAAACGCGGAAAAGAGGGCCTGATTCACGATCTCTCGCTGCGACCGATGGCCGGCTCACGCCGCGTCGCAATCATCGACGACGCCAACAAAATGAACGAGGAAGGCGCGAACGGGATGCTCAAGACGCTGGAAGAGCCGCCGCCGAATTCGCTGCTGATCCTGATCGCCGAAAACCTCGACGCCGTCCTGCCAACAATTCGATCGCGCTGCCAGTTGCTGCGGTTCGGAGCACTCAGTACCGACGACGTTGCCGAACTGCTGATCGAGAACGAGTTCACTGCGGACGCTGACGATGCCGCATCCGTCGCGGCGATGAGCGACGGCAGTTTGCAGACGGCGGCTCAACTGCTGAACCCGGCGCTGCGGAACCTGCGCGAGCGGCTGTACGGCTTTCTGTCCGAACCCGACATGAAGCCGCTCGACGCCGCAAAGACGCTGACCAGCGGGCTCGACGAAATCAGCAGCGAGACTCACGAGCAGCGGCGCGGCGCCGGCTGGCTGATCCGCTTCGCCCAGGAGTTCTATCGCCAGGCAGTCCTGCTGCTTTCCGGCGAGTCGCAGGGCGGCTTGATCATTCCGCCTGAAGTTCAGCAGTTCGCGCGGCGTCTGCAGTCGCGCGGCCTAGCCGGGACAGAACTCGCGATGGACCTGTTCGACCGCTGCGTGCTCGCCGAAAACCACATCGACTGGAACGTCAATCCCGGCAAAGCCATCGAGTCCCTCTTCGACGACCTCGCTCGCACTTCTCGGTCACGATCAGCGAAGATCGTTTAACTCGAAGCCGCCCTCAACGAGAGTCAGCAATGACGAACTTCTCCCGAATCATCACGCCGGTATTTCGATGGAAGCTGATCTGCCTGTTGATGCTGCTGGCGGGGCTGTTACTGAGTCGCTCGGCGGTATCCGTGCAGGCTGACGCGCCGCAGGGCAAACTCGATTTCGACCGGGACGTCGCACCGCTGCTCGCATCCAAATGCCTGGAGTGTCACAGTGGAGCCGGACCAGAGGGCGGGCTCGACCTGACGCAGCACAGCCGGATGTTGAAGGGCGGCGAGACCGGGCCGGCGGTTGTGCCAGGGAAGCTCGACGACAGCCCGCTGTGGCAGCGCGTCCGCGACGACGAAATGCCGCCCGAGCACCCTCTCTCCGCCAACGAGAAGAAGATCCTGCGCGACTGGATTTCCGGAGGAGCAGTCTGGGGCAGCGGACCAATCGATCCGTTCAAAACAACGACCGGCAAGCGAGCTGGTTACGACTGGTGGTCACTGCGACCGCTCAGCGATGGTCCACCGCCGACGGTCGACGCCGACTCGCTCGTCGACTGGGCAAATAACCCAATCGACCAGTTCGTCCTCGCACGCCTGGCAAAAGAAGGGCTGGCGCCGTCGCCAGAGGCCGACCGGCGCACGCTGATTCGGCGAGTCTATTTCGATCTGCTCGGCCTGCCACCAACGCCGGCAGAAGTCGACGCGTTTGTCGCGGACGATCGACCGCAGTCGTACGAGGAACTGGTCGACCGGCTGCTCGCATCGCCGCACTTTGGAGTTCGCTGGGGACGGCACTGGCTGGACGTCGTGCGATTTGGCGAGAGCCAGGGTTTCGAGCGGGACAAGCTGCGCGAGAACTCGTGGCCGTACCGCGACTGGGTCATCAACGCGTTCAACTCGGACATGCCATACGACGAGTTCGTCCGGTTGCAGATCGCCGGCGACGTGCTGCATCCCGATGACCCGAACGCCGTCATCGCGACTGGCTTTCTGGTCGCGGCTCCGTGGGACGAAGTTGGCATGAGCCAGCAGTCCGCCGCAATGAAGGCCGTCGTTCGGCAGGACGAGCTGGAGGATATCGTCGGCGTCGTCGGCCAGACGTTTCTGGGCCTGACGACGAACTGTGCCCGCTGCCACGAACACAAGTTCGATCCGATCCGGCAGGACGAGTACTACCGGATGGTTTCCGCACTCAACGGTGTCTGGCACGGCAGCCGGAACGTCATCTCACAGGGCGATCGGCAACGCGGAGCGCAGCTCGATCAGCAGCTCGCCGACACGCGAAAACAGATCGCCGATCTGGAAGGCGTCGGACGCAGCCGGGCGCTCCAGCAAGTGAATACCGACAAGGCGATTCCGGATTCCCTGCCGCAGCCAATCGCCCGCTGGAACTTCGATGGCGACTTCAAAGACGTCATCGGCGAACTGCACGGCGAAACGAAAGGCGGCGCGAAGCTGCAGGATGGTCAGTTGATCGTTGACGGCGCGGGCGCATTCGTCGTAACAGCCCCGATCAAACGCGCGCTCCGCGAGAAGACGCTTGAAGCCTGGGTGCAGCTCGACGATCTGAACCAGCGCGGCGGCGGAGTGATCTCGCTTCAGAAGATCGACGGCGGCCAGTTCGACGCGATCGTGTTTGGCGAACGCGAACCGAAACGCTGGATGGCCGGCAGCAACGGCTTTGTCCGCACGCAGAGTTTCGGCGGCCCGGAAGAAGCGGACGTCACGAATCGGGTCGTGCATGTCGCGATCGTTTACCGGGCAGACGGAACGATCGTCGGCTATCGCAACGGCAAGCCTTACGGCACCGCTTATCAGTCCGGCGGTCTCGCGACGTATGAAGCCGGCACCGCCGAGATTCTCTTCGGACTGCGACACGGAACGTCAGCCGGCGGCAACCGGATGCTCAAGGGAGCAATCGACGCCGCGCAGCTTTACGACCGCGCACTGACGGATGCCGAAGTCGCCGCGTCGGCTGAGTTCTCCGCGTATGGCGTCACAATCAAGCAGACTCTCGCCGCGCTGACACCCGCCGAACGTAACCAGCTTTCCGAACTGCGACGCCACGCCGACCAGCTTGCCGCAGCGCGAGCGACCGTGCGACCGCTTTCCGTATACGCGGCAACGCCTCGGCCCGCGACGGTCGAACACGTTCTGCTGCGGGGCAATCCGGCAGCGATCAGCGATGCTGTCGCACCAGGCGGGATTGCCGCACTGACTGGTGAATCTGCTAACTTTGGACTGCCGGCTGATGCCTCGGACGCTGACCGTCGACGCAAACTGGTCGACTGGCTGACCTCGCCGATCAACCCGATCTTCGCACGCACCATCGTCAACCGCGTCTGGCATTACCACTTTGGAACGGGCCTCGTCGACACGCCGAACGATCTGGGTTTTAACGGCGGGCGACCGTCGCATCCGGAGCTGATTGACTGGCTGGCCAGCGAATTCATCCGCAGCGGTTACCAGCTCAAGACTCTGCACCGCCTGATTCTGACTTCGGCCACGTACCGACAGTCGAGCCGTTACCGGGATGACGCCGCGCAGATCGATGCTGGCAACCGTCTGCTGTGGCGAAAGAGCCCGCTGCGACTGGAAGCGGAATTGATCCGCGACACGACACTGGCGATCGCGGGCGTGCTGAACGAGCAACTCGGCGGTCCCGGCTTCCGCGACTTCGAGACGTTTACTCACAACACGCAGTTTTACGAGATGCAGGACAAGGCCGGGCCGGAGTTCAATCGCCGCAGCGTCTACCGCACGTGGGTCCGCTCGGGCCGCAACCAGTTCCTCGATGCGTTCGACTGCCCTGACCCGTCAGCGAAGGCTCCCAATCGAGCCGTGACCGTGACGCCACTGCAGGCGCTCGCGCTGCTGAATAACTCGTTCGTCCTGCGAATGGCCGAGCGTCTGGCCGGACGCGTCGAACGGGAAGCTGGTGCTGAGGTCGACGCACAGGTCGAACTGCTTTCCCACCTTGCGTTTGGCCGCGCCGCGACTTCAGAGGACCGCAAAACGATTGCCCCCTTCATCGCCGAGCACGGACTCGCCGAGTTCTGCCGCGTCCTGCTCAACAGCAACGAGTTTCTGTACGTTGACTGAGCCCGGGTAGCGGAACGGCGCAAGCCGTCCGGTCTTTCCCAGCGCGACGCCGGAGGGCTTGCGTCCTTCCGCTACCTTCTCCGGCGATTGGAAACCGGCCCAAGTTCTACTTGAACATCGCGTTGCTGCGGTCGCCGCGTGACAGTAGATACGCCATCAGGTCGAGGACCTCGTCTTCGTGCAGCGTGTTCAGCAGGCCAACGGGCATCATCGACGTCTTTGACGGCAGCATCTCTTCGATCTGCTTGCGGTCGACGCCGACCAGGGCACCCGGATCGAGCATGTTGGTCTGCACGCGAACTGAGTCGCCAGCCAGGTTCACGATGCGACCGCTGATGACTTTTCCGTCAACCGTGATGATCTGCACCGAGCCGTACTGGTCGCTGATCTGCTTACTGGGTTCGACGACCGATTCCAGAATGTCCCGCGAGCTGAACCGACCGGACAGCGACGTCAGGTCAGGGCCAACGGCGCCGCCCTGATTGTCGAAGCGGTGACAGGCGAAGCAGTTCGCCGCGCCGAACATCTTCCGGCCATTGTCAAAGTCGCGGCCTTTCAGACCGGTCGTGACCAGCGGAACCAGTTCGTCCATCGTCCAGGTTTTGACGACCGGGCGAGGTTCGGCAACGAAGACTGGAACGTCAGTCTCGGGTTTCATTTCCAGAATCGGCTTGAGCGCCAGTTTCTGTTCCTCACTGACGTGCGCGAGTGCTTCGTCGCGGATCCTCTGCACGAACAGTGCGAAGCTGGCACCGCCGCGGTAACCCGCCGCGCGAACGAACCAGCGGAAGTACGACTCCCGCAGTTCCTGATTCCAGCCGACGTACAGGTGCCGCAGCGTCTTCGCCAGATCGATCTGCTCTTCCTGAGTCGGCGATTCGTTCAGCAGAGCGACAACCTTTTCCGCCGCATACGGAGCCTGCAGATAGACCAGCAGCGTCGCGAATTCAGAATTCAGCTCGCGAGACTTTGCAGGGAGCGCGTCGACGCACAGGTTGACGATTGCCTGCCGGTCGCCTTCGCTCGGTGGAGCGACGCGGGTAAACGTCAGCGACAGAACCCGCAGCAGTTCCAACTGCTGAGCGTGCGACAGCGAATCCCAGTCGAGTTCGCCGATTGCCGTCAGAATCTGATTGCAGGCCTCGGCTCGTTCTGGACTGCCGGCCTTCGCGGTGCTCCAGTCGGGAGCCGGCGAATCGATATCGGGCTCGGTGCCCTTGTCTTCTCGCTGCCAGGTCCGAGCGAGACCCAGCAGAGCGGTCAGCGCAGCCTGCGGGTTCCTCTCGGACAGAGCCCGATCCTGCCACTCGTTGCGCGGGCGATGTTCGATCGCAATCCGAGCGGCGTAACGAATGAAGCGGTCGTCGCTGCCCAGGTGCGGCCAGGCAACTTCAACGGCGTTTGGATGATCGCCCAGATGCAGAGCTTCCAGCTTCGCCCGCGTCGCGCGAGCATCCTTGCCGGCACTCTGATGCGGATTCACCTTTGTGGTCGACTCTGCTCCGGAATAAGTCACGCGATACAGACCGGACTGCACCTTGCGGCCGCCGATCAGGAAGTACATCGCTCCGTCGTGCGGGTTAACGATCACGTCGGTCAGCGGAAGCGGCGTTCCGGTGACGAACTCCTCGAACTTCGCGCCGTAGGTCGCGCCGTTCGGTTCCAGATGCACGGCGTACATCTTCCCGTAGCTCCAGTCGCAGATGAACATCGCGTTCTGATACTGCGCCGGAAACTTCGCTGCGTAGCCGAACACGACACCCGTCGGCGAGCCCGGTCCGATGTCGACGACTGGCGGGACACTGTCCGCGTAGTAAACCGGCCACTTGCCACCGCCACTGCGCCAGCCGAACTCGGCACCGCTGATCACGTGGCAGATTCGAGTCGGGCGGTACCACGGTGTGTTGAGGTCCCACTCCATGTCGGCGTCGTAGGTAAACAGTTCGCCGTCCGCGTTGAAAGCTCCGTCGAATTCGTTGCGGAAGCCGGACGCGATCAGTTCCCACGTCTTACCTTCCGGATCGATTTTGCAGATGTAGCCGCCCGGAGCCCGAACGCCTCGCATGAACTTGCCCTGAGCACGCGGCAGCAGCAGGTCTTCGTCCCAGGTGCGTGGCACTCGCGACGTGTCGATCTCG
>JAPOLP010001049.1 GCA_029977045.1 Planctomycetota bacterium | reverse complement strand
TCCTTCGCCTCGACCGCCTGATGGAGACCGTCACTCCACTGGCGACCGGTCATCTTGCGACCGGTGAATTCGTCGATGATCACGACATCGCCGTTCTCGACGACGTAATGCACGTCCTTCTTGTAAAGGTGGTGCGCCTTCAGCGAGTTATCGATCAGGTGTGGCCAGTGCATGTTGCCGGCCGTGTAAAAGCTCTCGACGCCAGCCAGCTTTTCAGCCGCTCGAATCCCCTCGTCGGTCAGGTGGCAGGTGTGTTCCTTTTCCTTGACCTCGAAGTGCTCATCGCGGATCAGCTTCCTCGCGACCTGGTCAGCCTTCGGATACTTCGACAGGTCGTCGTGAGCCGGGCCGGAGATGATCAGCGGCGTTCGCGCTTCGTCGATCAGGATGTTGTCGATTTCGTCGACCAGAGCGAACTGCAGCGGCTGCTGCACCTGCTGCTGCCAGGGGTTGAATCGATTGTCGCCGCGAGCTGCCGGCTTCATGTTGTCGCGCAGGTAGTCGAAGCCGAACTCGTTGTTCGTGCCGTACGTGATGTCGCAGCTATAGGCCTTCTGCTTATCGCCGCCATCCATCCCAGACTGGATACAACCGATCGACAGGCCCAGCGCCATATGCACCGGCCCCATCCATTCCATGTCGCGCTTCGCGAGGTAGTCGTTGACGGTGACAACGTGAACGCTGCCGGCCAGCGCGTTGAGGTACGTCGGCAGGGTCGCGACCAGTGTCTTACCTTCACCGGTCGTCATTTCCGCGATCATGCCGCGGTTGAGGACGACACCGCCGACCATCTGCACGTCGTAATGCCGCATGTGCAGATGCCGCTTGCTCGATTCCCGCACCGCCGCGAACGCGTCCGGCAGGATGTCTTCGAGCGTTTCTCCGCCCGCCAGCCGGGCTCGCAGCTTGCCCGATGTCTGCTGCAGTTCGTCGTCGGTCAGCTTCTCGTAACCGGCTTCAAGCTGGTTGATTCGGTCGATTGTCGAGCCGGCGACGATCTTCGACGTGCCGTCCTTCTCGCGGTAGAAACCGATGTTCCGCACGCGGCGTTCGTTCGACGATCCGAACAGTCCGGTAATGCCGCGTTCGATTTTGCCTGTCAGGGCGCCGAAGAAGTCGCTGACTTTGCCGACGGAATCGGTGAGTGCCTGCTGAGTGCCGCTGGTCTGAGCTGGATCCATAACTGCTTGTCCCCGCCGGATGACCGGCTGGTGTCTGAGTGCGTCAGTCGAAGGTGACTGGGAGTATTTTCGTTTGCCGGGTTTCCGGCAGAGTGTCGGTCAATTGCGAGCGCTACGTGCGGAATGCCGCGGCGATTCGTCGCGTTCGCACAACGTCAGCCTTCTCGTCGTAATGGACTTCCGAGCCGTCCGCCTCGCCACGGACTGCCAGTGGAGAGATCACTTCGGGGAGAGCAGGCTCGAAATGCTGCAGATCGGCCAGCCGAAGCCGACCGGGTTCTGAGCTGTCAGAACTGCGACCACCCGATGGCGACCCTCCGTGAAATCGGGCAAACCGGCGGCAAGCACGAAGTCGAACCGAAACCCCGAAAATCGCCGTAAGTTCCAGTCCGAGCGGATGCTATGGTGTGCTCGAAACCCGGTCAACGGGGCTCAAACCGTACCGATCAGGCAGTTCCGGCAGGCCGCACAGTCTGGCTGGACTGACTGTTGGGGCCACGATTTCAGGATGTGCCCGAGCCTGCGGCTTCCTGTTTGACCATCCGCCGAAACTGCCGCTACCGTCACCCTCATGCCTGAGCCGTCATCGCCCACCGAAGAGTCCGCAGCAACCGCTCCGTCGGAAGACGTCAGCGGACCAGCGACAGGTCCGCCAGCAGCCGATCAACAGCCAGCCAGACGCCGCCGTCGAGTCCCGACCTGGCTGAAACTCACGGTCGCCCTGTTCGCAGCCTACATCCTCTCGATCGGCCCCTTGTTCTGGACCTGGCACTACGCCGAGTACTTCGGCGGCAACGAGTTCATCCGCGTTTTCTATGCCCCGCTACGGCTGCTCTGCGAATTTGAACTCTTCGAGAAGCTGATCAACCAATACATCCGCTGGTGGATTCTGTGAGTCGTGAGAGTCCAGAGTTGAGTGTCGAGAGTCCAGAAGAGCGAAGCAGCCGCCGCGTTTCAGACACCCCGCCAGCCCAATGGACCTCTGCCAGTCCAGTGATGTTGCCGCCGAGCAATTCCGAAAGTGTGAGTTACGGAAAGGCTTCCGTTCTCCACACTCTGGACACTGGACTCTCTGCTCTCGACTCTGGACACTCAACTCTCGACTCCCACTTCGGGAGTGTACGCGGATCTGGTGACCGCCCCGGGCTTCAAACCCGGTGTGGCCTCTGAAAAGAGGCCAGGTGGGTTCGATTCCCATCCACTCCCGCTTCTTCAGTCGCACGTAATTCGCGTACGACATCGCGCCGGCAGCCTATCGCTTTCTCAGGTGGCCCGCGGAAGACTCAAAGTAGCGGCGGCGGCGCTGGGTGGGGCGGTCAGACTCGGCGGTTTG
>JAPOLP010000933.1 GCA_029977045.1 Planctomycetota bacterium | reverse complement strand
ATCCGGCGGCGTAGAGTTCGTCGTTTGTGTGCAGGCACTGCTCGAACAGACTGCACCGCCGACAATCAATCTCGATACCCCGGACGAGGCGTGCGATCTCGACTACGTGCCGCATCAGGCGCGGCAGATGCCGATTCGCCGAATTCTGAAAAACAGCTTCGGCTTCGGCGGCCACAACGCCTGCCTGGTACTTGGTCAGCCGAACTGAAACGCCTGCTGAAATCTGACGCAGACAGCCCGAAGTTCCAGGAGCTTCGGGCGTTTTCATGCGCCGCTGGTAAGCCTTGAATCGAGCCAGGTGCGACCTACAATCCCGGCGCGTTCTGCGGAAAATCAGGCCCGGCAAGGTGATCGGGCGAGTTTGCGAGTATCTCACACAGTCAGAAAGAGATTGCAGAAATGACCGTTCAGATTGGCCAGCCCGCTCCGGAATTCGAGGTTCAGGCATACGATCGCACGAAAGACGGCAGCGACGATCAGTTCTCGACGATCAAGCTGTCCGACTTCCAGGGCAAGTGGGTTTGCCTGTTCTTCTACCCGCTCGATTTCACGTTCGTCTGCCCGACGGAACTCGTCGCGTTCAACAAGGCCATCGGTGAGTTTGAAGACCGCGATTGTGCCGTTCTGACCGCCAGCACCGACAGTGTTTACTCGCACAAGGGCTGGTGCGACGCTCACGAGGATCTGGCACAGCTCAAGTACCCGATGCTCGGCGACACAAACCACAAGCTGTCGGCTGACTACGGCGTGCTGCTGGAAGATAAGGGCATCACGCTGCGAGGCGTCTTCCTGATCGATCCGAACGGCGTCACCCGCTGGATCGCGATTCACGATCTCGGCGTTGGCCGTAACGTCGACGAAGTGCTCCGCGTTCTGGACGCACTGCAGACCGACAAGCTCTGCCCCTGCAACTGGAAGAAGGGCGACGAGACGCTGAACTAAGCGTCGTCTGTCTCCAGACTGACCCATACCCGGGAGGGCGAAGCTCCCGCTGAGCCGCACTCGTCACCGCGGCTCGGCAGGAACCTCGTCCTCCCGTTTGTTTTTCCCGCAAGTTTATTCGCCTGCCAGACGAGGCCTCGCCCATGTCCCGCATCGCCCCACTTCCTGAAGCTGACGCCGACGGAAAAACTGAACGCACATATGGTCGCATCAAAGAGATGCTCGGAGCTGACGCCGTGCCCGAGCCGTTTCTGACGTACGGTCGCGTCGAGGCGTTTCTGCAGGACTTCTACATGAACTTCAAGAAGTTCGTGTACGAAGACGGCCAGCTCGATGCCCGCATGAAGGCAGTCATCGGCCTCGCCGTTTCGGGGCACTACGGAGCGGGAATCTGGATCGACTTCTTCAGCGACCGCCTGAAGTCGATGGGTGGCGACGACCAGTTGATCGCCGACGTCCTGGCCGTCGCTTCGACGAACGCGATGTACAACGCGTTCTTCAAGTTCCGCGACCTCAGCGGTTCGGACGTCTTCGGCGGCATGTCTGTCGGCCTGCGGGCTCACACATTCATGAACACGTCGCTCGATGAGAAGACGGTCGAGCTGATCAACATTGCGATCAGCGACCTCAACGCCTGCAAACCCTGCACCTCGGGCCATGTCGACAAAGCCCGCCAGCTCGGCCTGAGCGACGAAGCCCTTCTCGAAACCGTCCAGTGCGCCGCCACGATGGCCTCCGGCTGTGCCTTCCTGAAAGCAGTGGACGCCTGACTGTCGCGTTGAAGGCTGACTGAACGATGGTCGCCCGCAGGGCGACTGGTGTCGCTCTCGGCAGTAGAATTCGCGGTCTTAGCGACCAAACGTTTTTGACTGTCGATGCCGTGACAGACACTTTGAATCTCAAACAACTGCGACGACAGATTGGCGAGGCGATGCTCGCTGATCGGTTTTCGCTGCGCCGGTTGCTGACGTCGACCGAGCGGGCGGCGAAGGACAAAAAGCCGTTTGATCGGAATCTCGGCAAGCTGACGGCGCAGTTGCAGGCGTCGGTTGAACGGCGGGCTCAGCGGGCATCGGGAGTGCCGGCGGTCAAGTTGAACGAGGAACTGCCGATCGCGGCGCGGCGGACGGAGATCGAGCAGGCGATCCGCGACAATCAGGTCATCATTGTCTGTGGCGAAACAGGGTCAGGAAAATCGACGCAGCTTCCGTTGATCTGCCTGGGAATGGGGCGAGGTATCGACGGCGTGATCGGACATACGCAGCCGCGGCGGATTGCGGCTCGGTCGGTTGCGTCGCGCGTCGCTGACGAACTCGGGTCGTCGGTCGGAGCGGCTGTCGGCTTTAAGGTTCGGTTTACCGATACGACGAGCCCGAAGACCTATGTCAAGTTGATGACCGACGGCATCCTGCTCGCTGAATCTCAGGGTGATCCGTTTTTCGAGCAATACGACACGCTGATCATCGACGAGGCCCACGAGCGGTCGCTCAACATCGATTTTCTGCTCGGGCGGATGAAGCAGATTCTGTCGCGGCGTCCCGATCTCAAATTGATCATCACGTCGGCGACGATCGACGCCGCGCGGTTTGCCGAGCACTTCGGAACTCCCGACAACCCGGCGCCCGTGCTCGAAGTTGCCGGTCGAACGTACCCGGTCGAAATTCGCTATCGGCCGCCTGTTTCTGACGACGATGACGCGAGTGTCGACGAGATTTCCAAATCGTCACCGCCGACCGGGAATCAGAACACCGGCAAAGGTCGCGGAACTGGAAAGCGGCGGCGGTCTGAGCCGGATATGCAGTCGTCGGTGCTCGACGCCGTCGACGAGCTGATGACGGCGTGGCCGGGCGACATTCTCATTTTCATGCCGACTGAGCGGGACATTCACGACACCGCAAAGTCGCTGCGTGGCCGTCTGCTGCCGGAGCGGAACCGCGGCCAGCAGACGCTCGTGCTGCCGCTGTATGCCCGGCTGTCGAACGCCGATCAGAACCGGATCTTTCAGACGGGGCCGCATCGGCGGATCGTGATCGCGACCAACGTTGCAGAGTCCTCGCT
>JAPOLP010000510.1 GCA_029977045.1 Planctomycetota bacterium | reverse complement strand
CGTTGCAGTTCGACGTCCGGAGTGTTCTGAACTGTGGCCAGGTGCAGCGTTCGAGCTGCGGACTGCAACTGCTTTCCGAGTTCGATCAGGTCGCGGCGGTCTGTTTCGAAACGACGTTCATTGCGCAGCCAGCGTTCGAAATCTTCGGTCAGGTGTTCTGCATCGTGTTCGAGCGTCGCGGCGCGGTCACGCAGCGCGTCTCGATCAAAGCCGCCAGGGATGCGAAGCGGTTCGCGGAGAGCAACCAGACGCTGCGCAATTTCCGACAAGGACTGCTGAATCTGTGGATGATCGAGCGTGCGGAACAGACGCGAAAACGAAACCCAGGCATCCGGCAGGTATCCGTAAGCGTCGACCAGTTCGTCTTC
Organism: Planctomycetota bacterium; assembly: GCA_029977045.1. Taxonomy (GTDB): domain Bacteria; phylum Planctomycetota; class Planctomycetia; order Planctomycetales; family Planctomycetaceae; genus JAPOLP01. The sequence goes on along the minus strand of JAPOLP010000510.1, from coordinate 4,671 downwards.
CGGTTCATCTCGGCGGACGCAATCTGCGAAGTGCTGGCAGCAGCCGTAAAAGTCAGATGCCGCCGAGGGGACTTCATGAGCGTTTGGAAGCTGAATCAGGACGTTCAAGTTCACGGCGGCATATATATGGTCGATTTCGGCCAGGATGCCGTTCGTCATCTGGCCGAGAAGCTGACGGTCGATGCCGCGCGTAAGCCAGAGCAGTTCATGAATCTTCTGATCCGCTTCCTGAATGCTCAGGACATTGCGTTCGACGAAGCGGCTTTGAATCGTGCTGACCCGCCGAGCGAGTGGCCCCCACAGAGCGACGAAGTTCTGATAGGACACAACAAGATTGTCATACGGTGCCTGCCGCGCAACCTCATCCGCGAAGGCCGCTGCGGTCTGCTGGATTCGGCTGGCGGCATGGATGGTCTCGTGTCGTTGCGGAGAACGTTTCAATTCGACTTCAAGATCGTCGACAAGAGCACGCGCGTAGAACGACAACGAATCCGCCTGACGCTGCAGCGACCTGCGGTCAATCTGCGGCTGAATCTGGTATAGCTCGCAGAGCTTCGTAGAAAGCTGATCGAGCGAGTCGACGGACGCGCGACACGGGTTGGAAATTCCTCGCGTCTGCTTCAGTCGCCAGGAAAGGACTCGCCAGGTGCTGTCGAGCTGTGCGATGGAGTCCCCGATCTGAGCCGGATGCGACATGTGGCGTGCCCGGTGAAAGACAGACTCTGCCGTCGCGTGAAACGTCAGGATGTCGCCGATGAGCGGACGCAGGCCGGGCCCCTGGTTGATGTCCTGCTGAGCGGTCTGTGCGAGACGCTCGGCCTCGCCGCGATACCCGCTGAGCAGGTCAACAACGATCTGTACTTCTCGGCTGGCTTTCGGAGGCGGAGGGACTAGTCGTCCTCGACCGCGATCTGGACGCTGCGAGTCGATCAGCAACTGAAGAACGCCACTGACAATTCGCTGCGTCTTTTCGTCCGCTTTTGCACGCTGGTTCGGAGCCAGCAGGCAGAACGTGACTGCGGCGGCTAAGACTGTCATTAGCGGGTGCCGAACTGAATGACGACTGCGACTGGTCGTCCGATCGGACAGTTGAGATGCGAGCATCAGCCCACGCCCTTTCCCATACAGAGTTGGTAGCGGAGTTGCGACTGCAGCGTCCGTTCTGGCCGGGCTCTATCAGTCTTCCCAGGAAGTACGGTTCGGATCGTCGACCTCCGCAACTGGGTTTGCAAGGGCAAGGGTGCAGCCTCGAATTCGCGGCACGGACGGAATAGCCTGCCGCGCGACTCACCCTTTGACTCGAAAACACGTCTGGGATTTCAGTGCAGCCATACACCGCCGGAAACCGCGACACGATCGCAGCGATCAGCTCGGCAGTCGGGCCGGCCTGTCGTGGGATCGTTCGCGTCAGTGGGCCGGACGTTATCGATGTTCTCGGACGAGTCCTCACGCAATCGGTTGTTGTCCCGAAACGGGCATCCCGGTTTGACGCGTCAGTTGAACTCGAAGCTGGTGCTGAGCTGCCCTTGTGCGTGAATCTGTGGCCGGACGCTCGCAGCTTTACTGGTGAGCCAATGGCCGAGCTGCAACTTCCCGGCAGCCCGCCGCTAATCGACGCAGTGCTGCGACGCGTGTTCGAGGCGGGAGCCCGGCCTGCGCGGCGCGGAGAGTTCACTCTGCGAGCCTTTCTGGCTGGAAAGCTCGACCTTGCGCAGGCCGAAGCCGTGCTGGGAGTCATCGACGCGGCGGACGCGGCTGAATTGTCGACAGCGCTGCGACAACTTGCTGGTGGCCTTTCGACTCGCATCTCGGCAGTGCGCGACGACCTGCTGAACCTGCTGGCCGACCTGGAAGCCGGACTCGATTTCGTCGACGAAGACATCGAGTTTGTTTCGTCGGATGAGACGGTCGCGCGACTGGCGTCGGCGGTTCAGGTCATCACGGATATCGAACGCGGAGCCAGAGAGCGGCTGCAGTCGCGAACTCAGGCTCGCGTTGTCCTGGCCGGCCTTCCGAACGCGGGGAAAAGCACGCTGTTCAACGCGTTGCTTGAGCGGGATGCGGCGATCGTTTCTGACCAGTCCGGCACGACGCGAGACTATCTGTCGGCGACGACGCGTTGGGGGCAGCTTGACGTTGAGCTGATCGACACGGCCGGCTGGGAACTCGAACAGTCCGGTATTGAATCGCTCGCTCAGCACTTTCGAGACGAACAGGTGCGGGATGCCGATGTTGTCGCCTGGTGCTCGTCGGCGATTCTGTCGGACGCGATGGCTGCTGATGATCGCGAGCTGTGTTCGCTTCTGCCGGACTCGTCTCGCGTCATCTCCGTTGTGACGCAGTGTGATCGACGTTCGACTGCAATGCTCGAGAGCCTTGCAGTCTCTGCCGTTACGCGAGACGGGCTTGTGTCGCTGAAGAAGCAGATCGTCGATCGACTTTCCGCGGACGCGAGTGAGACTGGTGAGTTGCTCGGTTCAACCGCGGCACGCAGCCGGGCGGCACTTCAACGCTCGATCGAACGACTTGACGCAGGTCGGGAGGCTGCCGAGCTTTCTGCTGGCGACGAACTCGTTGCTGTCGAGATCCGTGAGGCCATCGCCTCCCTGGGAGAAGTTGTCGGAGCTGTCTACACGGATGACCTGCTCGATCGAATCTTCAGCCGTTTCTGCATCGGCAAGTAACCCGGTTGCTCTGGTTTCGATCATGCTGCATGGTTCGGTCCTTGCGGCAGAATTTGTGTCCTCTCTATTCTGCCGGCCAGATTCATGGATCGATCTCGAAGTCTCGGCGGGCCGCCTTGAGCACTCTCTGTCACCTTTGCGCCGTGGATCAGGTCAGAACGTCCCCATGCCGAGCAGTTTCGATCAGTCTTCTGACGCCAATCATCCAGGAGACGCCGCGTATCTGATTCTGCGTTCGCAGGTAAAGACATTGAGCGTCTCTCGCCTGGTTCCCGAGCAGATCACGACAATCGGTCGTGCCCCGACCAATCGGATTGTCATTCCGGACGACATCTGCAGCCGTAACCACTGCGAAGTGTTTGTATCCGGAGGCAGCTGGGTCGTCCGGGACCTCGACAGTCGCAACGGTACGCTGCTTTGTGGTCGGCCAGTTCTCAATGACGAGCCTCTGGATGACGGTGACGAGATCCAGATTGGCGACTTCTTTCTGGTCTTCTCGCACGACGAAGCTGGTCCGCTGGGTAAAGAGACCCAGATTCGGCTGGAGATCAGCACGGATACCTATCAGCCGGGCGCGACTGAGTCATCCAGCGAGCCGGAGATTCTGCTGCGTCGCGGCGTGACGTCGTATCACTCGACCGGAGGTTCTGAAGTCGACGACGCCTCGCAGCGCAGCAAAGGACTGGCTCGTCTGTTTCGTCTGGCTCTGGATATGGGTGCGACGTCTGCCGAGCCGGAACTTTCTGAACTGGTTCTCGATGCTCTGTTTGAATCCGTGCGAGTCGACATCGGTGCGATTCTGTTGCTGCCTTACCGTGCCGGTGAGCCGGACCCGTCAGGGGCGTTGCGTGTTGCGGCTTATCGATCGTCCGGGTCAGAAAGTTACGAGCAGGTTTCGTCAGCTGTCTCTCGGCTTGTGCTGCAGTCTCGTGAGGGGATTCTGGCGCGGGATATCAAGGACGACGATCGCCTGACTGACCGGGCGAGCCTCAATCAGATGCAGGCCCGCAGTGTCATCTGTGTCCCAATCCGCACGCCGGAATCGATTCACGGCGTCATTCATCTTTACACAACGCACGGTGGGCGAAGGCTTGGTGTTGAAGCGCTTGAGTACTGCCTCGCCGTTGCCGACCAGTATGCGATTGCACTTGAGAATCTGACGCAGCGGACTCGGCTGCAGGACGGTCTGGCTCAGGCCCAGGGTGAGGCTCAGATTCTTCGCGATCAGCTCGAAATCGAGACGGACATTGTCGGCGACAGTCAGGCAATCCGTGAGCTGAAGTCTCAGATCGCCCGAGCAGCTCCGACCGATGCGACTGTATTGATCCGTGGTGAAAGCGGAGTTGGCAAGGAACTGGTGGCCCGCTCAATCCACTTTAATAGTGGCCGCCGGCGCGGGCCGTTTGTCTGTCTGAACTGTGCCGCCCTGTCTGAAACGCTGCTGGAAAGCGAACTCTTCGGACACGAAAAGGGCTCGTTCACCGGTGCTACCGGACGCAAGCTTGGCAAATTCGAGCAGTCGAACGGTGGGACGCTGTTCCTCGACGAAATTGGCGAGATGAGTCCGGCAATTCAGGCGAAGTTTCTTCGCGTGCTGGAAGGGCATCCGTTCGAGCGGGTCGGTGGCGGCACCGAAATTCGCGTCGACGTTCGTGTCGTCGCGGCAACAAATCGCGATCTCGAAAAAGCGATCGAGGAGAATCGATTCAGGAAGGATCTGTTCTTCCGACTGTTTGTGGTCGACGTCTCAGTCCCACCGCTGCGGGTTCATGCGTCGGATATTCCAGTGCTGGCTGACCACTTCCTGAAGAAATTTGCCACCCGCTGCAGCAACCCTGTTCAGGGACTGACAAACGCGGCACTCGAAAAGCTCTGTCAGTACGACTGGCATGGCAACGTGCGCGAGCTGCAGAACACAATTGAACGGTCCGTCATTCTGGCTCGCAGTGACTATGTCGACGCGGATGAGATTCAGCTCTCCTCGCTG
>JAPOLP010001055.1 GCA_029977045.1 Planctomycetota bacterium | reverse complement strand
GAGAGCCGGCAGCGATGCTTTGCCATCGGCCTGCAGGGCGTGTGAGAAAAGCACCTTGCCATCGGGCAGGCCGCTCAATGACGAAGCGGCGCCGGTTGGATTGAATCGTTGCAGGACCGTCTGGACCGCCTCGCGTTTGCGAAAGTCAAAGTAGACATCGGCGTCGACTTCGATCCCGTCTTTGTGGACATGGACACCGAGGACGGCGTTCGACATCGATTCAAACACGGCGAACAGTTCGCGCATCGCGGCCTGTTCTTCGACGCTCATTTCCGGATGCTCGTCGATCCACCTCTGGCCGTTTTTCAGCATCTGCTCACGGTCAGCGACGCTGGCCGTCGGACGGAACGACAGCAGTATGTCGCTCTGCTGCATCCGGTCGCGGCGCGGCTTCGCGATGGCGAAGTTCAACGGCATTCGGTTCGACAGTTCAACAAACAGTCGCTCGTCCGAGGCGATCCAGAGGTAGTCGCCTGAAAACCGGTAGTGACGTTCCATGTAGCCAAGCTGGCCAGAACCGCTGATCGTCATCCCAGCCTTCAGATCGTCGGACGTCGTGCCGAGTCGTTTTGCAAGTTCGTCGAGATCCCGAATCGCAAACATCGCGGCAGCCGGCGGCAGGAAGAAACCTCCGGGCCGTTTTTCGTCCTCGAACTCGAAGAACGCGACTCCACAGGGACGATCACCGTCAACCAGGCCGTTGACCTTCAGTTCCTGCCCCACCCAACCGAGCAGTTGTGTCGGAGCGAACGGCCAGCCGGCCTTCTTAAAAACAGGGTCGCCGTTTGCCCGCAGTTCGTCGATGTTCCGAAAGAAGATCGACGCGATCGCCTTCTGCGGAACCAGGTCAGTGACGCGCGGCGGTTCGGCAGCGACTGCACTCGGCGAGAGACCAGGTCCGGCCAGCAGGGAGAAGGTCAACAGGACGGCAGGGAATCGAGCGAGCATCGGAATCTCCCGGTCGGGATTACGGTCTGGAGATCGTGTCTCCGACCGAAAGATACCGAATCAGCCGCTGTCTTGTTTCCAGAATCTGCCGCGTTTCTGGAGTGCGGAGCGGTCCGCGGAACCCGGAGTTACTCCTCGGCGATGCACCACAAATGGCCGTCGGTCCGAATGAAGATCTGGCCGTCGGAGAACGCAGGCGTTGAGTTGCTCGGTTCGCCCAGAGCGTTCTCGGCGAGTGCTTCAAACTTTTCCACGTTGGGTGCGAAAACGACCGTCGTGCCCTTCTGGTTGGTCACGTACAGACGCCCGTCGGCGGAGACGATCGAGCCCCAGTGGTTGGCTCCGTCACCACGGTCCTTCCACAGTTCCTTGCCGGTACTGGCTTCGAGGCACTGAATGATTCCGGGGCCTGCGTTCGCCATGAAGACGTGCTCGCCGAGAATCACTCCGGAACCAATCCGCTGCGGATGCTTCTGCTCGTCGTGCCACAGTCGGTGAGAATTCGTGACGTCACCCGAGCTGGCGTTGTCGAGCCGGAAGCCGAGTGCCGGTCCGGTGTAGCCGCCCATCGCGATTCCGAAGCCCTTGCCAATCAGCGGCGACGTATAAACGAGATCGCCGTTCTTGCCGCTGATGCCATCGCATGACCACAGCAGAGAGCCCGCGTCCGGACTCAGCGCGACAACTCGCGTCGGCATACTGCAGATGATCTGCTCAGAGCCACCAACGTCGGCGATGACCGGCGTGCTCCACGAACCCGACATGCGGCCCTGTCGATCGTTGTTGCCGCCAGCTTCGTCGTACCGCCAGAGCACTTCGCCGTCGTTCAGACTGACCGCGACGATGAACTGCTCCTTGCCGGGACCGAAATTCAGAAGCACTCGCCCACCATGAATCATGGGTGACGATCCATAACCCCAGATGTGGCCGACCTTGCCGAGGTCCCGTTTCCAGAGTTCGTTGCCATCGAAGTCGTAGCAGTACAGTCCGGCTGATCCGTGCCAGACGACGACTCGCTCACCAGTCGCGGCTGGCGTCGCGGCACCAAAGGGATTCGTCTGATGCGTCGGCTCGTCACCCTCAACCGAAACAGTTTTCGTCCACAGCAGGTCGCCCGTCTTTCGATCCACACAGTGCAGCCGCCGCTCGGTCCCCTTCTCGGTCGCCGACGTCACGAAGACGCGACCGTTCGAGACGATCGGACTCTCGTTGCCTCGATTCGGCAGCTTCAGTTTCCAGCGGACGTTCTTCTCGGTCGACCATTCAAGCGGAAACCCGGTTTCCTCGGTAATTCCATCGCCGTGCGGCCCTCGAAACGCTGGCCAGTCCGCAGCGTGAGCAGCCAGCGAGGCCACTCCAGACAGGGCAACACAGGCAGCCAGAAATCGAAGCAGAGACGAGCGTTTCATTCGAGTGTCCTTGGTGAACCAGAATGCAAATCTGTGAGCGAACAATCGTCCGGATCATGTTTCGCCGGCGGGAAACCCGCAAGGACTCCGGTGGGTAAGAGTGCGTTAAGCGGCGACGCGTTTGTACGGCTTCGTGATTCATGCACT
>JAPOLP010000435.1 GCA_029977045.1 Planctomycetota bacterium | reverse complement strand
CGCTTCACGCTGGGACTGCTCAAGCAGCACCCGAGCCAAAAGCACAGTCTCGTGATGAAACGCCGCATGGCCGGCTGGAACCCCGCCTTCCTCGCCGAAATCCTCTTCGCGCAAACAACTTAGTGTGCGCTGGCCCTGGTTCCGCACTGTGCAGCATTGCCAGCGTTGAACTGCGGCAAGGTGAGATCGCCGCCAGCGACCGGCTCACAACCATTGCTAGCCTGTGCCGCGCCGAACGTGAACCAAACAACGCAACCGCGATGTGGACAAAGCTGGCGGAAACGTTTGCGGTGGCGAATGACGAGACGAAAGCACGCGAGGCACTCCAGCATGCGCTGGAGATCTCGAACCGAACGGATTCACTGGAATACCACCAGCGGGTCTGTCGTACCCAGATTCGATTGGGCTACCTGGAAGACGCATACGCGACGCTGAAATCGATGACGAACGTCAGAGAACGCAGCCTGCCGTTCTCCGAACTGGCGCTTGCTGCAGCAAAGCCCAGGCCGACGACAGCCCGGCCTGGCGAACAATAAGAGTTCCCTCCCGCGACAGGCGGGTCGACTTGCAGATGTCTCGGGGAGAAGCTGAACTGCATCTCTGTAAGGACGAAGAAGGTCGATTTCTGGAGACACCACGATGATGCAGCTCGGTTTTGTCAGTGCGATTCTTCCCGACGTCGACTTCGCGGACGTGATGAAGTTCGCTGGCCAGACCGGGTACTCCTGCGTTGAAGTCTGCTGCTGGCCGGTCAGCAAGGCCGAGCGGCGGTACTCGGGGATTACGCATATCGACGTGTCCGATTTCTCGGCAGCTGAGGCAGATGATGTCCGGGCTGTCGTCGAGAACTCGGGCGTTTCGATCAGCGGGCTGGGTTACTACCCGAATCCGCTCTCGCCGAATGCCGAAGAGTCAGAAACGGCAATCACTCACATCCGCAAGGTGATTGAGGCCTCAGCACTGCTGGGCATCAATCGGATGAACACGTTCGTCGGACGCGACTGGAAGTTGTCGGTTGATGACAACTGGCCGCGGTTCCTCGACGTCTGGAAGCCGCTGATCAAGCACGCGGAAGATCACGGAGTGAAGGTCGGCATCGAGAACTGCCCGATGAGCTTCACGGCGGACGAGTGGCCGGGCGGTAAAAATCTCGCGACGACGCCGGCGATCTGGACCCGCATGTTCAGCGACATTCCCAGCGACAGCTTCGGCCTGAACTACGATCCGTCGCACATGATCTGGCAGCACATGGACTACCTGGCTCCGATGCGGAACTTCGCCGACAAGCTGTTCCACGTTCACGCGAAGGACGTCCGCATCGACCGGCACAGGCTCGACCAGGTCGGCATCATGGCTCACCCCGCCGAGTACCACACGCCCAAGCTGCCCGGCATGGGCGCCGTCGACTGGGGCCAGTTCTGCTCAGTCCTGACCGACACCGGCTACACCGGCCCGGTCTGCGTCGAAGTCGAAGACCGCGCCTACGAAGGCTCACTCGAAAACCGCCAGGCGTCCCTCGTCCAGAGCCACACGTTCCTGCGAAACTTCATCGTTGGTTGACAAGCCGTCGCCCGGACCAAGCTCTGCGCCGTTCCGGCTTGCAGCGTCAAACTGCCGGAACGGCGCAGAGCTTGGTCCGGCCTACAAGTCTCCTGCCACACTTCCCCACCGTCGAGGCCTGTCGATGAATCGCCCCCTCGCGTTGTCGCTGCTTGCGATCTTCTGTGGGTCTGCCTGCCTTCCCGCAGAACAGCTCATTGCCGACGAGTATCTCAAACGCGTTGTACCGTTTTCGCAGAAGTACTGTGTGAAGTGTCACAACAGCAAGGATGCTCGCGGTGAGCTTGATCTGACCCGGTATCAGAAGACTGCCGACGTCACGGCTCACTTCCGCCGCTGGACGAGTATTGCTGAGTTCGTTCGTGACGGGGCGATGCCGCCAGAAGACGAAGAACTGCAGCCGACGATCGAAGAACGGAACCTGGTTGTTGAAACGATCCGCAAGCTGCTGCTCGACGAGGCTCTCAAGAACGCGGGCGATCCGGGCATCGTGCTACCGAGGCGGCTGTCGAATACCGAGTACGACCTGTCGGTTCGCGATCTGACGGGCGTCGACATTCGACCGACTCGGGACTTCCCCGCAGATCCGGCGGGTGGCGAGGGGTTCGACAATACGGGCGAGGCTCTCGGCATGTCGCCGAGTCTGCTGCGGAAGTACCTGGGAGCCGCTCAGGACGTCGCAAATCATCTCGTGCTGAAGCCGCACGGCATCGAGTTCGCGCCGTTTCCGGTGACCTCATACAACGAACGCAAGAAGCTCGGCGAGCAGGCGATCATCGGCTTTTACGAGCAGCATGATGTGTCGGTCCGCGAGTACCTCGAAGCCGCCTGGCGGTTTCGGCATCGCGCCGATTCTGATCGCGGTGCCTCGCTCGACGACTGGGCTCGGCGCAGCGAGCTGAGTCCGAAGTATCTCGCACGCATCGTCGAGTTTCTGAATCGAGCAGCGAGCGGAACCGGATACGTCCGGCAGATCGGCGAGCAGTGGAATGCTCTGCCGCAGCCAACGTCGAATGACGGCGTGCCCGGAGAACTTGGCACGCTGGAGCGGTTGATCGACTTCACGCGACGGCAGATTGCTCCGGCAGAAGAGCAGGTCATTCGATCCAGCGCCGGAAACTGGCCGATTCAGCATCTGGTGTTTCGAGCCAATGTCGCTGCGGCACGTGATCAGTTCAATCCGGCACGATTTCAGACGCGACAGCTTGTCCGGTTTGATCGACTGCGAAAGACTCGCGAGAACGCCCCTCAGCAGACAACGACGGTCGCGTTGCGAATCGATCCGGCGTTTGAAGGCGCTCGCGGGAACTTTGTCATCGTCAGGCGAGCTGTCTTCAGCAAGGCGGACCGATTCCCAAACAACGAGAACGAGACGACTCAGCACGAAGTTGTCTCGCTGAAGTCGATTCTCGAACAGCACGCACCGGAACTTGCGAAACAGCTTACGTTTGGAAAGCACCCGCTGGGGCACGAGATTGATGCCGAGTCGTTCGCGGTCGAAGCTCCGGCGCTGATCGAGCTGCCGTTCAATGCGGAACTACTGGCGGCGGTGAACGACAAGCATCTGTTGTTCGACTGCGAACTCGATCCGGAACACGCTCGCGAGGGCGCGGTGCTGGTTCAGTCAGCAACGGGAAGAACTCCGGACGCTCCGATCAACGGAGTTCCCAGCGGCAACGCCGAGCTGCTGTTCAACCGCGACAGCGAGCTGGTTCGCGGCATGGCCGCTTCGGCGGAGCAATTCTGTGAGACGTTCCCGAATCGCTTCTTTTATGTCGACCGGGAACGCGGACTGGCGGCGGGGTTCCATCTGGTCGAGGGCTTCTTCCGCGACGATCAGCCGCTCGTGCAGAAGGTGCTCGACGACCAGCAGATCGAGGAACTCGACCGGCTCTGGCTGGAACTCGACTTCGTGACGCAGCACACCGAGACGCTGCTGCGCGGCTTTGTCTGGTTCGAGCGGGCCGAGCGGCATGTGCTGCACGACAAGCGGTTCGACTTTCTGCGGTCCGAGGATCCGAAACTTGTCGACGATGAACTGCTCACGAAGTTCGAGAAGGTCTATCTCGACAAGATGGGCGTGAAGCTCGTCGAGGATTCGTTGACGCCGGAAGCGCCCAGCGACCGTTTCGACATGATTCACGGTTTCTTTGAGGCGGTCCGGGCGGGACTGCGGACGCAGCAGGAGCTGACGCTCGTTGCCGAGCAGCACGGACTGCGGGACATCGAACAGTTCGCCCGCCGCGCGTTTCACCGCGAGCTGACGTCGCGCGACACCGAGTCGCTGCACTCGCTGTATCAGGCTCTGAAGAAGCAGGGACAGAGCGTCGAGGCCTCACTGCGCGGAGTACTGACGGGAATCCTGATGTCGCCTGATTTCAGCTACCGGTACGCCGAAGTTGCCTCGCAGCCCGGAGTGCAGCCGCTGTCGAGCAACGCGCTGGCGTCGCGGCTGAGCTACTTCCTGTGGTCATCGCTGCCAGATGACGAACTGCTGGCCGCCGCTCAAAACGACAGTCTGCAGGACGAAGCGGCGCTGCTTGCTCAAACTCGACGGATACTGAAAGACGATCGCGTTGCGGCGTTCGGTCGCGAGTTCCTCGGCCAGTGGCTGCGGTACCGCGATTACCTGGCGAAGGACCCGATCAACCCGGACACGTTTCCTGGCTACACCGACGAACTTCGTCAGGCGATGTTTGAAGAGCCGCAGCGACTGGCGACGTTCCTCATCCAGGAAGACCGGCCAGTCACGGAACTGCTGACCTCAGACGCGACCTTCGTCAACGGCGTCCTGGCAAAGCACTACGGCGGCGCAATCGCCGACAACTACCGAGCTGAGTCAGATCGCTGGAACGCCGCCCATCGTCGGCATCCGGCGGCGTCTCCCGAGTCACTCTGGCACCGCGTCGACGGCCTGCGGACGTCTGGCCGCGGCGGACTGTTCGGGATGGGAGTCGTCCTCACAGCGAACTCGGCGGGCGAGCGGACAAGTCCGGTCAAACGCGGCTTCTGGACCGTGCATCACCTGCTCGGCCAGCACTTCCCGCCGCCACCCGCTGACGTTCCGGAACTCCCGAAGAGCGAGACCGAAGCCACCAAACCGCTGCGAGAACTGCTCATCGAGCACGCCGCGAATCCGCGTTGTGCGATGTGCCATGTCCACTTCGACGGCCTCGGCCTGGCCCTCGAAGGCTTCGACGCAATCGGCCGGGCTCGCACGAAGGACCTCGCCGGACGCCCGGTTGACGATCTCGGCGATCTGCCCAACGGAGAATCTGCGCGCGGAGTTTCGGGCCTGATCGATTATGTTGAAACGCACCGCCGCCGGGACTTCATTCAGACCCTGTGCCGGAAGTTTCTCGGATACGCACTGGGGCGATCGGTCATCCTGTCCGATCAACCTATACTGCAGGAGATGGAAACGGCCCTCGAAGAGAACGAGTACCGGTTCTCGGTCCTGTTTGAAACGGTGGTGAAGAGCCCTCAGTTCCGGCAGCAACGTGGCGCTGCCAATGAGACGCATTCCTGATTAAGGCGACGCACTGTCGATCTTTTGTGAGATGACGAGCAAAGAAACAGTCGACGCAATTCTTCGACTTCTTGAAGCAGTAACCACCTGGCCGGTTGTGTCTCTTGTTGTAGCCTTCGTATTTCGTGAGCAAATCAGTTCAGGATTGCCAGAGTTGCTGCGTCGCTTGCGAAAAGCACCAGGTGGCTGGGAATTTGATGAGCTCGAAGCGGTAAAGGCTGAACTTGCCGATCTCTCCAACACGAAAGAAGTTCAAACTGACCAGGAACAACATTCCTTGGATGTCGACCCAAAGAGTGTGCAGCTCACACATACTGCAGAGCCCGCTGAGCCGGGCAAATGGCGAGTTCGTGTTTGGTTGGACGCTCCTCAGGAGTTTTTAGATCAAGTCGCCACAGTTACGTACGAGAGGCACCCGACCTTCAAGTATAGAACGAAAGACGTGGTGGAT
>JAPOLP010000008.1 GCA_029977045.1 Planctomycetota bacterium | reverse complement strand
AGGAAACGATGGGCTCGGGTATTGCGGCGACCGACGTCTTCATTCGTGGCCTGGACGTCTTTGCTCCGACCGGTGTGATGTCGCAGGTGACGACTCCGCGAACGACGAATCCGGGTACCGTGACGCTGACGTTCAACGAGCAGGTGATCGGAGTCACCGGCGCCAACTTCACGCTGACGTACAACGACGGCATCAACCCGACACAGAACATCGACGTGTCGTCAGTCAGCCCGCAGATCATCAGCCAAACAGAAATTGTCTTCGATCTGTCGTCAGTCTTTGACTTCAACAGCCTGACCGACCTCGGTAGCTACACGCTGACGTTTGATGGGACGACGATCGGCGACACTTCCGGCAACCTGTTCAGCCAGACTCTGTCAACGAGCTGGACAGTGACGGACGACATCTACGCTCCGATTCCCACGATCGACGAGATCACACCCGATCCTCGCCTGGGAGCAGTCGGAACGGTCACGATCGATTTCGATGAGGACGTCACTGGTGTTGACCTGACCAACGCGGAAACGGACTTCGATCTGTGGTTTGACGAGGACGGTGCTGCAGGTCCGCTTCCGGAAGTGCAGATTGATCTGAGTGGCATCTCGGTGACGGAAGTCATGCCCAACCAGTACACGCTGGACCTGTCGAGCGTGACAACGGCTGATGGTGCCTACCGGCTGGAAATCAGCAGCGACGGTGCGATTGAGGACCTCGCGACTCCGGCCAATCCGCTGACCGAGGATGCTGCTCTGGTCTCTCAATTCGGACGATCTGGCATCGTCGCGATCCAGGAATTCGTCATCGGCGACAGCCTGACTCCCGTGACGGATCCGGCGAATCTTGGCCAGACTCAGGTGACGGATGGCGGAGCGTTCCAGTTTAATCCGGCGGCATTCGGCGATCTTGATGTGATTGCCGGAACGCTTACCCTGATTGGCAACTCGTCTGCGGCTTCACTCGTCGACGCGAATTCGATCGACCGAGCATTTGATGTTGATGTGAGTGCGTCGATTACCGTCCGCAATGCCGGAATCACTGGCGGCTTAGTTCAGGACAACCGCGATGGCGGTGGGATCCGCTCATTCGGCAGCGTTGAACTCGACGGTGCTCTGCTGGCCGGCAACACGGCTGGCGGCAACGGCGGCGGCCTGTACGTAGAAGCTGCATCAACTGGTACGGTTACGATTACCGCTTCAGAGATTTCCGCGAACGGGGCTGACTTCGGCGGCGGCGTGTTCAACAACAGTTCGACCCCAGTGACCGTGGTCGACTCAGTCATTACCGCGAACGGGGCGACGACTGACGGTGGTGGTATCTTTAACGATCGTACAAGCCGCCTGTCGATGACGGGAACGACGCTGTCTGGCAACTCGGCAGGCCGAAATGGCGCCGGGTTCTACAACAACGATCTCGCCGATGTCGCGATTTCTGATAGTACACTGACGGCGAACTCGGCGGGTCTTGGCGGTGGTGGCCTGTTCAACGAACTGGCGGCCACGGCGACTATCGCCAACAGCACGGTCGCGTTCAACAGTGCAACGGACGGTGGCGGTGTCTACAACGATGACGGCACGGTCACGATTTCGATTTCAGCCGTGTCGGCGAACACGGCGTCGACGGACGGTGGCGGTGCTTTTGTGACATCGGCTGGCGTGCTGAACGTCAGTAACAGCTCGTTCTCCGGGAACATGGCTGGCGTCGATGGCGGCGGGCTGAATTCCGACGGAACGGTGACTCTCGACAATGTTCGTATTATTGATAACACCGCAGGCGAGAATGGTGCGGGTATCGCGAATACTCGAAGTCTGACTCTCCAGCAGGTGGCTGTGACACAGAACGATGCCGGCCTGGACGGCGGTGGTCTGTGGAACTCAGGCATTGGCAATGCGATCATCACCGACACGTCGGTCACGGAAAACACGGCTGGACGCGATGGTGGCGGTATCCACAACTCGGGCTCAGCTAACCTGACGTTCTCTGCGTCGACGATCGCCGACGGCACTGCAGGCCAGAAAGGCGGCGGTCTGTATCAGAGCTCTCTGGGGACGGTGTCGGTCGTCAATGCGACAGTTTCCGGTAACTCGGCAACGGACGGCGGCGGAATTTACAGCACCAAGGCTCTGTCCTTCTCGAACAGCACGCTGTCGACAAACACGGCGTCGAACAACGGCGGCGGTATCGACAACAATGGCGGAGCGGTTTCGTTCGCCAGTGCGACGGTGTTTGGCAACACGGCTGGCGTGGCTGGCGGCGGCGTCATCAACGAAAGCGTGTTTGGAGCCTTCAGGCTCAAGAACACGATCGTTGCCCGCAACCAGATCAACGGCAACCCGCCGAACGCCGACGTCGATGTCTCGGGCGTTCAGTTCAACAGCGTGGGCAACAACCTGATCGGTGACCGTGGTAGCGTGACCTCGTTCATCGACGGAACGAAGGCGGACATTGTTGGCGTCGCCGGCAATGAAGTTGATCCGCTGCTTGGTCCGCTGCAGGACAACGGCGGTCCGACTCTCACGCACGCTCTGCTGTTCGGCAGCGAAGCTCGTGACGCTGGTACGAATGTCGGCGTTCTGGCCACCGACCAGCGTGGCTTCGCCCGAATCTTCGACGGTGATGGCGACGGTCTGGCGACCGTCGACATCGGTGCCTTCGAGTCGGGTTTCGTGGTCAACACGTTTGCAGACACCGTTGACGTTCTGCCGGGCGATCAGGCCAGTGCCGACCGCGACGGTAACAGCAGCCTGCGTGCTGCCGTGATGGAATCGAACGCCTTGACTGGCGATGACACGATTCTGCTGATTCCGGGCACCTATACGCTGACGATTGCCGGCCGCGACGAAGACGGCTCGATCAGCGGCGACCTCGATATCAGCGACAACCTGACGATCATCGGTGCTGGCACGGAGCAGACCTTCATTGATGCCGCCGAGCTGGATCGCGTCTTCCACGTCCTGCCAGGAGCTCGCCTGAACCTGAAGAATCTGACGATTCGCGGCGGCAACGCTCTGGAAGGCGGCGGCGTACTGAATCAGGGCTTCCTGACCCTCGAAAACGTCGTCGTTCGAGACAACACGGCCGACCTTGGTGCTGGTCTGTTGAACGACCTCGTGACGACGGCTCTGGCCGCGAACATCACATCGTCGGCGACGACGCTGATGGTGGCCGACGGCTCCGTCTTCCCGGCTCAGGGTGTCTTTGATGTTCGGATCGGGGCGGAAGAAATTCGAGTCACCGCCGTCAGTGGAAACACCTATTCGGTGACGCGTGGAGTGAACGGAACGACGGCGGCTGCTCACACAGCCAGCGACCTCGTGACGCTGGTCCAGAGCATGGAGCTGTTCGACACGCTGGTGCTGAACAACGCGGCCCGCATTCAGGGTGGCGGCCTGTTCAACCGCAACGAGCTGACGATCACTCGCACGACCTTCTCGGGTAACAGTGCGAACTCAAAGGGCGGCGGCCTCTACAACGAATCAAGCCAGGCGGTGGCGACCAACATTGTTGACTCGACCTTCGACAGCAACGTTGCGACGGTCGCCGGTGGCGGTATCTACAACAACAGTGCCCAGGGTGCGAATCCGGGCCGGATCACGATCACTGGCTCGACTCTGTCGAACAACCATGCTGGTGTTCGCGGCGGAGCGATTTTCAACAACGACATCGTGACGCTGCTGAACTCGACGGTCAGCACGAACTCGGCAAACTCGACCGGTGGCGGCATCTACAACTCAGTGCTGCTGGATCCGACGGATGGTGTCACGGTTCTGTCGGCAGGCGATGTGACGCTGACCAACGTGACCGTCGTTCGCAACTCGACCGACGGTACCGGCGGCGGGCTCGTCAATGTGGACGGTGCCACGACAACTCTGCGAAACACTGTTGTCGCCGCGAATTCGGCGTCGTCATCCAGCGTTGACCTGCAGGGCGTGTTCGCCACGCTCGGAACGAACTTCATCGGGCAGGCGGAACAGTCAACGGGACTGACGAATGGCGTCATGGGCGACCAGGTCGGCTCGGCATCGAGTCCGTTTGATCCCGTGATCGGGCCACTGGCCGACAACGGCGGTCCGACGTTCACGCACGCTCTGCAGACGGGCAGCCCGGCAATCAATGCCGGCGACAACTCCGGCGGAGAACCAGTCGATCAGCGCGGCGGTCGACGTCCGACGGACAACACGGCTGACATTGGTGCGTTCGAGATTCAGCTGAACAGACTCAGCATCGCTGACCTGCAGAAACTCGAAGGTCCTGGCGGATCGACCCTGTTCGTCTTCTCCGTCGTTCTTGAGCAGACAACAGCAGAACCGATCTCGGTCGACTTCACGACGTTCCAGGGCACGGCTCGGTCCGGCAGCGACTTCCAGCCGGTTGCTGGAACGCTGACGTTCGCACCAGGCGACCTGACGCGGACGATCACCGTCGAAGTGTTTGGCGACACAACTCCGGAAGACGATGAGACGTTCCAGATCATCCTGTCGAACCCGGTCAACGGCGTGCTGACGACGTCGTCGGCGACGGGCACGATCCTCAACGACGACGCCTTTGTGCGGGTCGACGATGTCGACATCGCTGAAGGTGACAGCGGCCAGACGAATGCTGTCTTTACGGTGTCTCTGTCTGCTCCGCTGCAGGAAACGGCCACGATCACCTACACGACAGCTGACGACACGGCGAACGTCGGGAACGACTACGTAATGCGTTCCGGCACGCTGACGTTCCTGCCAGGTGAGACGACGATGACCGTTGAAGTGCCAATCAACGGTGACCTGATTGTTGAACCGCACGAAACGTTCTTCCTCAACCTGACAAGTGCTGTCGGATCGAGTGGCGACAACCTGACCGTTCTTGATGGTCAGGGCCTCGGCACGATTCAGAACGATGACATCCTGATCACGGTGGCTCCTGCTGCCGGTCCTGTCGCAGAGAGTGCCGGGACGTATCCGTTCACGGTTTCTCTCAGCCAGCCGAACGCCTACGAAGTTACGGTCAACGTGAGTACCGCGAACGGTACGGCAACCAGCGGCCTTGACTACACGGCTCTGAGCAACGTGACAGTGACGATTCCCGCTGGCACGACGAGCGTGACACAGAACGTCGCGATTCTGAACGACGGCACGTTTGAAGGTGGTCCCGGCACGACCGAGACATTCGATCTGGAACTGCTGGCCGGCACAGTGACCCGCGATGGTGTCACGAATGCCAACGCAGTTCTCGGTGGTCCGGCGACGGGCGAAATCGAAGACGACGAGCCGCGACCGATTGAATTCCTGATCCGGCTGAACGGAGCAGGGGACACGATCGAAGTCGTTCAGGACGACGGCGTTAATCCGCCGATCACGATCACGACGACGATGGACCTGGTATCGCTGCTGTCGATTGACGGCACGAATATGAACGATGTCTTCATCGTCGACTTTGTGAACGGCAACCCGATCCCGACGAACGGACTGACGGTCAACGGCCTCGATCAGACTTCGGGCGACGCACTGGAACTGCGGGACAGTTCGGGCGTGTACCCGACGGCGACGAACATCGTCTACACGGCGATCGACGCGAATTCCGGAACAGTCAATATCGACGGTTCGATCATCAACTACACCGGCCTGGAGCCGATCACCGACGGCCTGGATGCGGTCAATCGAACGTTTGATTCGACGGGAGTCTCGTCGGACCACGACATCAGCGTCTCTGACGCGGGTGGCATGACGGTCATCAGCGACAACGGCACGGCGGCGTTCGAGAGCATCACGTTCCGGAATCCGTCGACATCGCTGACACTCAACGCAGGCGATGGCAACAACACGATTTCGCTCAATGCAATCGATTCTGCCTTTGCGGCTTCGTTCACTCTGAACGCTGGGGGCGGCAACGACAGCATCAATGCCAGCGGCTTCAACTTCGGAGCCGTGATCAACGGCGAAGCCGGCGATGACGTCATCACGGGTTCGGCGAACGACGACACGATCTCCGGCGGCCTGGGGGCTGACAACCTGAGCGGTGGCGACGGTGCCGACTCGATTCGCGGTAACGACGGCGTCAACGCTGACGACGATGCCAGCGACACGATCTTCGGTAACGGCGGTGCTGACGTCCTTGACGGTGAAGGCGGCGACGACGTGATCGACGGCGGCCTGTCAGGCGACCTGATCTCCGGCGGTGCTGGTAACGATCAGATCACCGGCGGCAGCGGCAACGATACCGTTTCCGGCGGAGACGGCGACGACAACGTGCTCGGCGGCAGCGGCAACGATGAGCTGGCGGGCGACGCTGGAAACGACACGCTCGACGGTGAAGCCGGTCAGGATACTGTTGATGGCGGAGCGGACAACGATGTCGTAAGTGGCGGTGCCGACAATGACACTGTGCTTGGCGGTGCCGGCAACGACGCAGTCAATGGCAACGACGGCAACGATGACGTTCAGGGTGGCACGGGCAACGATACGCTCGATGGCGGCGCTGGAACGAACATGCTCGACGGTGGTGCCGACATTGACACGATCAGCGTCACGGCAACCGGCACGCAGAACATCACGCTGACAAACTCCAGCCTGACGGTTGGCGGCGAGGTTGTTACCTACACGAGCGTCGAAAAGTTCATCCTGAACGGCAGCAATCAGGCCAACAACATCAACGCGTCCGGCTACTCGGGTGATGTCACGATCTTCGGCGGTGACGGCAACGATACGCTGACCGGCGGTTCGGGGAATGACTCGATCGTCGGCGAAGGCGGCAACGATACTGTCAGCGGTGGAGCCGGTAACGACACGCTGCTGGGCGGTGCTGGTAAGGACGTGCTTAATGGCGGGACCGGCGACGACAACGTCAGTGGCCAGTCTGGTGCTGACACACTGGATGGCGGTGACGGTAACGACACGCTGTCTGGTGGCGACGATCCTGACCTGATCCTGGGTGGTGACGGAGACGATAACGCATCGGGCGGAACCGGCGACGACACGCTTGAAGGCGGACTTGGCAACGACACTCTGGCAGGTGACGACGGCAACGATCAGCTGTCGGGCGGCGAAGACGACGACAGCCTGCTGGGCGGCAACGGTGCCGACAACCTGCTGGGTGAGGCTGGCGACGACAAGCTGATCGGCAACAGTGGCAACGACACACTCGAAGGTGGTGTCGGTGAAGACTCTGCTCTTGGTGGTGCTGGCGACGACCTGCTGATTGGTGGCGAAGGCAACGACGTCCTCGACGGCCAGGGCTCGTCGAACGATGTGATCGTTCTGCCGGGCACGACGCTCGACGACACGTTTACGATCGATCGCAGTGAAACTCTGGTGCTGCTGCAGAAGACCAGTGGCACGCCATACTCAGCAATTCTGCGACGTTCCGAGCGGGTTGAACTCAACACGCTGGACGGCAACGACTCGGTCACGGTCAGCGACCTGACGGGAGCTGATGGATTCTCGACGTTCGTGCTTGATCTGGGCACGGGTGACGACCTGCTGTCGGCTGGCTCAAACCTCAATACTGCGTACAGCTTTGCGGTTTCGGCCGGAGCCGGTAGCGACTCGCTGTTCGGCGGTGAAGGTGCCGACGTTCTGAACGGCGATGCTGGAAACGATCTGATTCATGGCCGTGGCGGCGACGATACGCTCAGCGGCGGTCTGGGTGCTGACTACATCGTCGGCTTCGCGGGTGACGACGTTATCTCTGGTGACGAGGACAACGACACGCTGCTCGGCAGTGCCGGTGCCGACATCATCAACGGCAACGATGGTAACGACTCGATCCGCGGTAACGGCGGCTTCGACACGATCGACGGTGGCGACGGTGAGGACACGCTGCGAGGCGATGGCTCCGGTGACAAGATCTACGGCGGAGCTGGTCGTGACCTGATCGAAGGTGGCGGCGGCAACGACGACATCTTCGGCGGCGACGGCAACGACATCATCAGCGGCGGTACCGGCGAGGACTACATCGTCGGTGGTGACGGCAACGACGCGATCAGCGGCGGAACCGAAAACGACCGGATCATCGGTAACGCCGGTCGTGACCTGCTCCTCGGTGAAGACGGCAATGACACGCTCATCGGCGGTGCTCATGAGGACCTGCTGGTGGGCGGTTATGGTGCCGACTTCCTGCGAGGCAACGGATCGAGCCGCGATACGCTGGTTGGCGAAAACGGTGGTGACACACCTGATCCGGGCGACTTCTTCCATCCGGCTGACGCTGCCGAAGTCGACAATGCCTTCATCATCGATCCAGGCGTCTTCGACCTGTTCAACTTCTAAGAGCGGCCACAAGCCGCAGGCCTTCCGGAGTGACATCCGGAAGGCAGACCGATCTCCCGTAACAGTCCCCGTGCTGGAACCTGGTTCTGACGCGGGGACTGTTCTTGCGCGGACGCCGACGCGGAAAGGAACCCGCGTGCTACTCGCTGCCGCCATCCCGGCGGACGAGCCGAACGACGCGACCGCGATACAGTGTCTTGAAGTCTTCGGAGTTCCAGCCTTCCAGGCCAACCGCCGGATCACCGATGAGCTGCAACCCGCGAACCTGCTGGTCGAATCGCACGACTGTGTGAAGTTGTCCCGGCTCCCAGCCCCACTTCTTGACGTAGATGTCGCGGTACGGTTTTTCCGGGTCGATACCTACTGACAGAATCAATGGTCCGTTCAGCTTCTGCATTGTGTCGAGGTCGCACTCGATGACTTCGACGTCGAACGCTCTGTCCTGAACTTTGAGCTGCAGGCCGCGATAAAGTCCCAGCCAGGTCGTGCCGCGCCGCGTCAGGCACAGGTCGGCCATCTCGGATTCCTCTGCCGGAATGTCGTACTGCCTGAGCAGTGTTGCGGCGGCCGCCGCCGTGCATGTGTAAGGCGACGTCTGCAGACAGACTCCGTGCTCGTCCCACTTGTTGTCGCAGACAGGAGGCGAACCGAGCAGCGGTCGGACGATCAGCCATCCGGAGAGGGCGATCAGAGTTCCGCCGAAAAGGACTCGCCGCAGCCGGCTTCCATAACCGTGAGTCCAGGTGATTCCGGACAGAAACGCAGCGATCAGAGGGAACCAGTTGCTGACGACGACCAGGTTGGACAGCGGCAGATACTTGGCGATCAGCGTCTGATTCCAGATGTATTTGAAGTAGAGCAGAATCAGCAGCGCCACGACGACGCCCGTCCCGGTCGCTTCGCGTTTGGTGATTGTCCGCGTCAGCCGGACCGTCAACGTCAGCACCGTGAACGTCGCAATCGACATGATGGCAAGGCCGGCGTACAGGTCCATCATGTGAGGCCACGAAGAATGTGTGACGGATTCGGACGAAACGATGAATGCACCTGGCTACGGACGAGGTCGCCGGACAGCCTTTTCAGAAGGGGGCGTTAAGCTACGTTTCGTCGTCGAACCCGGCAAGCAGGAACCTTGCCTGCGGGAACCGGCGTGAAAGAAATCAGCGAGCAGGCGGAACAGGAAACCGTGACCGAAGTTCGAGCAGAGAAGACAGACATCCCAGAAACTCAGAGGGGAAAGCATCGCCGGCGGTTGGCCAACGGTGCTGTTGCCGGCTACTGGCTCGCGATGTTCGTTGGCACTCACATCCCGAATCCGGAAGCGATCATCGGGCCGGAAGTCTCTGACAAGCTTCTGCACTTCGTGGCTTATTTCGTTCTGATGGGGCTGTTTGCCGGACGCGAGCGACTGTTGGGTGCTCGATGGCCAGCAGGCAGGACACTCGGACGCTGGTTGCTGCTGCTCACCGCTTATGCCGCGATCGACGAGTTGCTGCAGGCCGTGCCGGGAATCAATCGCCACGCGGATCTGTATGACGCTCTGGCGGACATGGCCGGCGCGTTTGTCGCGTCGATTCTCGTTTTCGTCTGGAGCAGTCTGGCGAATCGCGGCCTGTCGCGCTGATGTGTCAGTTTGGTGGAGAACTCGCACCGGGGCGGCGCGAACTGACTTCGGATGGAGTATTCTCGTTGTCCTGTCGCCAACTGTTTTTACCAAGTTCCGGAGACCTCGTGACGGCATTTTGTCTGGCAGCCCTGATCGCCACTCCGGTTGCGGGTGCTCTGGCAGTTCGATCGGTGGCGGCGTTGCATTGCTGGCTACGGGCAACGGTGACGGTCTGGATGGCCGTGTTGTTTGGCTGGCTGGCTCTTGCCGCGTTTGGCGAGATGCCCTTCATCGAGCAGGCTGCTCTGACGACGCTGATCGAACTGGAATCGGATGGCGGCGCAGTTGCATTGTCTTTTGAACTTTCGAGTGTCCGCGTCGGACTGCTGCTCAGCGGGCTGCTGCTTTTCCTGCCAGCGCTCCTGCGGGAGCCTTGCAGAGTTGGCAGCAGTCATTCGACGAGTCGTGTCGAGCGATCTCTGAGACTGCAACTCGGAATTCTGTTCGCCGGAGCCGTCGCTCTGTTAAGCGACGATCTGTTCGTTGTCGCGGCCGCGTGGCTGGTGCTCGATTCGCTGTTGATCCGGTTCGCGGAAAACGAATCAGCGCATCACAACGGCGGCGAGTCTGAAGTGGCGACTGATGGGGGGGCACTGTTGCCCGTGCTGCGTCTGTCGAGTGTGGCACTTCTGGCCGCCGTTCTGCTCGCGGTAACGAGATACCACTCGACATCGTTGTCCGCGATCATCGCAACGGCACTGGCCGACACACGGATTGACGCCGGCCTCATGCGTGGCGGAATTCTCGTGTGGTTTGCACTGGCCGTTGCTGGCCGCGCCGCTCTGTTTCCTGCCGGTATCTGGCTGAGGCCACTGGCCGAGTCTGGCAATCGGGATACGCTGCCGGTCGTTGCGTGGGCGGCGATCCTGCCGGCTGTCGGAGTCTGGCTGTCGTTGAGCACGTTGCTGGTCACTGCCCAGGAGAGCAGCCTGCTGCTGGTCGTTCTCGGAGGGCTGAGTTGTGTGACGTTTGGCTCGATCGCGATGGCGTCACGGCCAGCGGACGACAGCTGGCAACCGCTGCCTCTGCTGGTCGTCGCCGGAGCATTCTCGCTGATGAACGCGTCCGTCCCCGTGCTTTCTGAAGCAGCGAATGGTCCGGCGAGTCCGTTAACGAGCACGCTGATTCTGTTGTCCAACGTGGCGGCGATCGGTGTCCTTTCGCTGCCGGAGACTCGGCGCGGCGCGGGTTTGATCGCCTCCGTGTTTCTGCTCAGTGGAATCGGCGGCCCGAACCTGTTGCTCGATCAGTTGCACCAACTGAGGCAGACGTTGCCAGTTCCCGTTGCGGCGAACGAACTGGCTGCGGGTGCGACGCCCGTGATCAGCGGTGGTCTACTGACTGGGCTCTGGTGGGCGGTCTGTGCGGCTCAGTTTCTGGTCGGCGGTTCCGTTGCGAATCGTCTGTTCCGCGGGCGGCTTTCCACGTCAGCATCGGGAACGCGTTCCGCACTTACCGCGCCAGCAATGCTGGTTCTGGCAGTCGTTGGCAGTTTTGCACTGCTGTCGAGTGTTGTGTTTCTTTTCGAGTCTGGCCCGCCTGGAATCGTTGATTCGGTTCGGGTGTGGGCCGCAGCTGTCCCGACGATGTTCCGGCAACTGGTGTCGTTCAACGCAGCGACGCCGTCCGGGCTCCTGGGAGCAGTTTGCGTCTGGTTGTTTCTGCAGGCATCCAGCACCGTTCAGGATCGGCTGCGGGCGAGCCTGGCGAGCTTTCAGCGACTCGCACAAAACTGGCTTTACGTGGGCGACACCGTGGCGGTTTCGCGAATCGTGATCGGCTGGATTGCCCTGGCTGTCGAAGTCTTCGATCGAAGGATCCTCGGTGGGCGGCGCGAGGATGCCTGGCGTCAGAACGCAGATCGAGCCGCGCGCGGGATTGAGGAAATCGGTGAGCATGGTGCCGGTTACCCAAGTCTCGCGGCGTTGCTGGCGGTGACGGGTCTGCTGCTGGCTCTGGCTGGATTCGGCAGGTGACCATGAACGTGTTTGCCAGTTTCGCCGCCAGCCTGACTAGCAACGTCGCTTTGCTGCTCGTCGCGATGCCGCTGATCGGAGCGGCCCTGGTCCGGCTGATGAGTCGCTCGGGAAACGAGCCTGTCTACTTCACTGCGGTCACAAACGTCTGGCTGTGTTGTGGACTTGTCGTTCTGGCGGTATTTCAGCTTGAGCCGCGGACAGGATTTGAGGAGCTGTTTCAGCCGCAGATGCTGTCGTCGCTTGAATGGCCCGGCATGGCGGGTGCGTTCCCGTCTGACGCAGCAGCACTTGATGCGACGCCGGCGGAAGTGAACCTGCAGGCCGCAGCAGACACGGGCTTGTCGCGCCCGTTTCCTGCTCCGCGAATCGCGGTGGCGATTAACGGTTTGAATCTGTGGTTTGTCGCGCTGACTGTTGCCGCGACAACGGTGGCTGTTTGCCGAGCCAGTCGGGAGCGAGATTCACTCGGGTCGCGATTGTCGTGGCTGCTGCTGACTGAAGCGGCGCTTATCGGCACGCTGGTCGCCCAGGACGTGATTCTGCTGAGTGGGTTCAATTTCCTGTCGATCGTCGGGCTCTTCTTTCTGATCGGGTACTCCGCCCATCCAGATCGCCGCTCGGTCGCTCGCAGGTTTTTTCGCGTCCAGTTTGGCGCCGGGATGATGCTGACTGCCGGGCTGATCGGAGCCGCGGTCAGCCATTGGTGGATGATGCTGGCTGCCGAGGTTGTAGTTCCGATTTCGTTCTCGCTGAACCAGATCGTGGCACAGGTTCCGGATCTGGCGATGACGACGGAAACCGGACGGGCATATTGGAACGTAGTGTCGCCCTGGTTGTTTCTACTGGTCTGCGGGGCCTGTCTGTTGCGGATTCCACTGCCACCACTGCACCACTGGTGGCTGTCGACCGTCGAACGATCCGATCGCGGGACGTCGAGTCTGCTGGCCTGCGGATTTCTGCCGACGGGGTTGTACGTTGTCGCGAGAGTTGTCGTTCTGCTGTTCGCAGAACGTCTGGCGGAAATCTCCACTCGACTGATGGCTTTGTCGCTGGTGGCTGCCTTGCTGCTTGCCATGGTCGGACTGAAACTGGCGAGAGAGTGGCGCGCCGCATCGCCGGCATCGACGTCTGGGTTTCCGGCCACGGGCAGCGATCGAGTGGCGAGGCTGATCGGCGTGGCGCTGATTGTCAGCCTGTCGGTCGCGTTCGGTTCGGTGATCCTGGGCGATCCGTTGGCGATCCGTGGCGGGTTGCTGATCGCAGTTTCTGCTGTTGCGTCTGCCGGACTGGCGTTCTGGCTGCTCGCAGACCATGTCGACGCGACTGGCGACGCAGTGCAGCTCGATCCACTATTCAGAGGAGTGAAGTGGCTTGCCGTCTGCGGGCTCGTCGCGATGCCGGTCAGCGGAACGTTCTGGGGGCTGCTGATGTCGGCTCATGGCTTTATGCGTCTGAATGCGGCCGTGGCTCTGCTTCTGGTTTGTAGTCTCGTCCTGTTTGCCAGTTCGTTTCTGCGGGCGATCAGCCGACAGAGTCAGACCTCTGTCAGGGACCTCCCGTCAAAGCGGGGTCCGGAATATGCCAGTCTGCTTCCGTTCGTCGCGGTGCTTACTATCACTGCGACGTGTCCGACTCTGATTTGTGGTCCGCCTCCTGTCGACGAAACTGAGGCGTCCGTTACGCTGAACCTCAACGAGTCAACTGGTTCCCATCAGAGCGTTGTGTCGAGCGACGCATCGGCAAATCGCGACGAACTTCGTGATTCCGAAACCAGTTCGTATCGACGGCGGGTACAGCAGCACTGATCTTCCAACCGTCTCGTTGGCACGCGAAAGAACGTCACAAATGCGTGATCCGTATTCAAGACGACCGTTCTGCAGGCGATCTCAGCCATTCCAGCCCGCACTTCGCCGGGCCTTCCAATCCGTATCTGGAGTTTGAAATGTTTCGATCAATTCTGTGTGCGGCGATTCTGGCCGCCTCTTCTGCGACAGCGTTCGCTCAAGTCTCGCTGCAGCCGCGTCTCAATGAGAACACAAAGTTTCGTACGACCATCGAAGTGTCGACGGATCAGACACTGACGCTGGCCGGCATGCCGCTCGAAACAAAAGTCCGGCAGTTCATCGTTACGAACGACGAGATCGGAGCAAAGCAGGCCGACGACAAGGTGCAGATGACCGGCAGGATGGAAACGTTTCAGATTGAGATGAAACTCCCCGGCGGTATCGAACTGAACTTCGACGCTGGTAACCCGACGACGGATGCGCCGATCCCTCAATTGACGCCGATTCTCAAGATGTTCGATGCGATGTCCTCGTCGACGTACGAGACGACGTTTTCCGGACCAGGCAAGATCGAATCGATCAAGCTGAAGGGAGACAAGTTCGACGCGCTCGATGACGCGCTGAAGCAGGAACCGTCATCGGAAAAGATGAAGCAGGAAGCGTCGCAGGCACTGGCTCGGCTTCCATCCGGTCCGGTCCAGAAGGGCGACACCTGGGATCGCACAGAGACGTCAAACCTCGGCAGCGGACAGACGTTTGAGATGGAGCGGACGTTCGAGTACCTGGGCACCGTGACCGAAGGCGGACGCGAACTTGATCGCATCGGCATCAGGACGAAGTCGGTGACGTACAACATCGAGCCTAATCCCGGACTGCCGGTCGAACTGAAAAGCAGCGACCTGAATATTGCAAAGTCCGGCGGCGAGTTCCTGTTCGACCGGAAGCTCGGAGCGATCGTCAGGACGACGGATTCGTTCACGGTCGAGGGAAAGCTCACACTGGTCGCCGCCGGCAACGAACTGGCTGGCGAGCTGAGCCTAACGATCAGCAGCAAGTCGTCGCGCGAGTAGCGGCAGACAGTCGCTTCAAACTTCATTCATCAAGAGAAACGCCAGACGCTCCTTTGAACGCCTGGCGTTTTTGTTTCTGGTTGCGATGCCGGTTTCACACGTCACAGACGACGGCGGCATGTCGAAGTGCTGCGACCGGATCGTCCCATGTCGGGATGAATTCCTGGGCGACAAAGCCCTTGTAGCCGGTCTTGACGATCTCGCGCATGATCTCCGGGTAGTTGATCTCCTGGTTCTCATCGAGTTCGCAGCGGCCAGGATTTCCGGCAGTGTGGTAGTGGCCGATCAGGTCCTTGTACTGGCGGATGCGCCGGATGACGTCGCCGTTCATGATCTGCACATGGTAAATGTCAAACAGCAGCTTCATGTTGTCCGAGCCGACCCTGTTGATCAGTTCGACGCAGAAGTCGACGTCATCGCCGAAGTAGCCGGGATGGCCTTTCATCGGGTGCGAGTTGTCCCGCGAGTTCAGATGTTCGAGCACCAGGTTAACCTTCTTCTTTTCCGCGTATCCGATGACCTGCTTGAAGCAGTCAACGCAGTTCTTCGCTCCCTGCTCGTCGTCGATGCCCGGTTCACGCATTCCCGTAAACGTGATCACGTTCCGGCAGTTGACCTCGACAGCCAGATCGATGCTCTCACGCAGTTTCTGAATGCAGAACTCGTGATTGGCCGGGTTGAACGGCCCCTTTGCAAAACCGTGGCTGCTGATCAGAGAGATCTTCAGGCCGAGCTTTCTCACGGCGGGATAGTCGTCCGCCGAGATGCCTTCGATGCCCTCGATGCCGATGTCGCGGCAGTGCTTTGCCAGTTCGACGGCAGGCATTGGTTTGAAACACCAGCCCATGACCGACTGACGAATCCGCCCATTCGTGATGCGGGCATCCGGCTTAACGTGATCTCGTGGAACCTGCGCGGCGACTGTTGAGGCGGCTCCAGCGAAGACGGCGGTTCCAAGTGTTCCCAGCATTTCTCGACGTGTCAGCATCAGGATTCTCCAGCAGAGACGGTGGTCGCTTGAGGCAGTGAGTTCTTCAAATGGCCGCGAATCCCGGGAGCTTTCCGGTTTCGGGCGGCTCAAGGTTTAACGACCGACCTGCGGAGGCGGCTACTGAACCGAATCGTTCGCGACGCCGGCCCCATTGCTGCGCTGGCGGGCCGCCGCAACAATCAGCGGCTCAGGTTTTCTGCAGACGAGGGCGGACTTGTCAGTTCCGCCACTGCCCGACGTACTGGGTGGCTGAAACAAACGTCCGAACCTGTCCTCGGGAGATCCCAATGCGTTCATGGCATCGCTTCGCAACGTCGGCCTGCCTGCTGGCCGTTTTTCTGCTGACAGCCACCGGCTGCGGCGAATCGACAGATTCATCATCGGCTGACAACTCGGCAGCGAGCAATCCACCGCCGGTCGCTCCAGAGGTCCCTCAGGCTGGTGGTTCAGCGGATGAATCGACAGCTGCTGCAGACAAGTCTGCTGAAAAGAAACCTGACGAGCCCAGCAGGGACGCGTTTCTCGCGGCCGCGCAGAAGGGCGTGAGCGCTGGCGAGAAGTCCGAGGAGACGCCTCCGTTCGTTTCGACGCCGGACAATCCCGGTCCGACTGAACCGCAGTTTTCGGATCCACCCGAACCTGTCGCCGGAGTCGATCCCGACTGGCGCGAGAAGTGGGAGACCAGCTTCGAAAAGGCCAAGGCAACTGCTCAGGCCGAGAAGAAAGACATCCTGATGAACTTCACAGGGTCGGACTGGTGCGGTTGGTGCATCCGGCTTGGCAACGAAGTTTTCCAGCACGAAAAGTTTGCTGCGTACGCAGCGAAGAATCTCGTGCTGCTGGAACTCGATTTCCCACGCGGCTTTGAACTGGATGAATCTTTGCAGGAACAGAACAACGCCCTGCAGGCTAAGTATGGGGTTGAGGGCTTCCCGTCGATTCTGCTGCTGGACAGCCAGGGCCGCGCGTATGCTCAAACTGGTTATCAGCCAGGAGGCCCGCTCGCTTATTCCGAACATCTTGAAACGCTGAAGGACTTCCGGAAGACCCGCGATGAAGCCTTCGCAGCTGCGGAAGGTCTCGCTGGTGCAGAAAAGGCGAAGAAGCTGAATGACGGTCTGGAAGCCATCCAGCCGTCGCTGCGGTTTGCCAGCTATGCCGAGGTCATCGACCAGATCATCGAACTCGATGCCGACGACGCTGCCGGACTGAAGACAAAGTTCGAAACCGATCGAGCCGAGCATCAGTTCTCACAGCGGATGCAGGAGATCGTCACGAAGGCGAACGAAACCCGCGACTGGGACGCCGTGCTGGCGGATCTCGACAAAGTCATCACGGAGTACGCCGCGTTCGACGGTCTTGCGATTCGGGCTCAGATGCTGCAGCTTCAAGTACTTAACGTCGCCGGTAAGACGGACGACCTGCTCAAGCTCACCGATCAGTTGCTGGCTGATAAGAGTCTTGAAGGCCAGTCGCGACTGCAGGTCTACATCACGAAGCTGAGGGCTCTCGACCAGGCAGACCGGACTGAAGAAGCGTTGGTTGTTCTCGACGCGATCATTGCAGATTTCGGCGACGAGAAGGAAATGCGGATTAACTTCCTGATGACGAAGGCCAGCTTCCTGGCACGCCTCGGTCAGAAGGATGCCGCAAAGGCCGTAATTCAGTCCGTTCGCGAATTCGCCGAGCCGTCGCTGTTGCCACAGATCGACGACTTTGAGAAGGAAATCCTCGCGGCTCCGGAACCGGAGAAAGCGGAAGCCGAAGCTGTGGGAAAGCCGGCGGCTGACGAGTCAAAGCCGGCTAAGTAACTGGCCGATGCTCAGTCGTGGATTCTGTGAACTCTTTAACGCCGCGCAGCTGACTTCAGCTGCGCGGCGTTAAGCAAAGAACTCGTGGATCGGCAGGCCAACGCGGAAGGGAATCGAGCGAAGCCCTGAGGCTGGTAATTCCGGTCACTCAGAACGGACCAGGGTCTCTGGTACCGGATGGCTCGGAGTTTCAGACGCAGACGACAGGCTGATCTGAATCGAGTCACTTTGCCGGTGCCGAATCGAAGTTCGATTCCACGATACGCGCGATGAGGTCTTCGCCCGGGAAGTCCAGCACGACGGTGCCGAGTCGCCGACGCTTTCCGGTACCTGTCTGATTGAGGAAGTCGAGCGTCGCTCGGTTGGATCGGGCGGCATACTGCCTGGGTGTCACCAGCTGCTTGACCAGGACGCCGCTGCAGAAGTTGATGTGCCACTGGTCGGCGTCGCCCTGAGTGGCATTCTCGAACTGCTCGCGTACGACGCGACTCTTAATGTCCAGCGGAGCCTCGTACTGGTCCTGACGATTCAGACCATCCCAGTGGATTCCGCCGAGCGTTGCCACTCGGTCTATCAGCACGATCCGTCCTCGCACATCCTTCAGCCGAGGAACGTCGCGGGTGACGTGCCAGAGATCTCCGTCTTGTTGGGTTTCGACGGAGAACGACTCGGCGAATGAACGTTTCGAGTTCGATGCTTCCGCCTCTTCCTTGACCGACATCACGATGCACTCTGACGGGTGTTGTTCCAGGAATGTCCGGCAGGCGTCGCAAACTTCGCGGAAGGTTAGCTGCTGATCGATGATGCCGTGATAGACGAGCAGGTGATCGTCGACACGACGGCAGCGGATATCGAGGAAGCGAATTCCGGCTCTGAGCTGATCGGCCAGTCGCCAGGACTGACACTTCGCAAATCCAAAGGACAGGCTGTCATACAAGGCTCCGGAGTCGTGAGTACCTGGCAAGGACAGCTCGGACAGCTTTGCGTCGTCAGATAAACGCGACATCCAGTCGGAATACTTCTGCACGGTGGAGCCACGCGGCTTGGGCTCAAAACTGACTGCTCCATCGCTTGCCAACGGTCGGTCGAATCCGACGCTGACGGCGATCGCCACCAGCAACAGAGGAATCAGGCGAATGATTATCTGCCGTTGGGGCATGGCTGGTTAGTGGCGTCTGTGGTGTATGAAAACTCGGAATCCGTGAGCAGAATCTGCAGGAATCGCTCGTGTCGCTTCACGTGCTCTATGAAAACTCCAGGCCCGTCAGCGTTCCCGTGCTGCTGCCGAACGCGTCAGCTTCGATGCCGAGATGCTGGAGCAGGGTGACGTAGAGGTTGCACAGCGGCGTGTTGTGGTCGGGGCGGAAGGCCAGGTGCTGGCCGTGCTGGAAGCCGCCGCCGGCGAGCAGGATGGGGAGGTTGGTATTCAGGTGCGTGTTTGAGTCGCCCATGTTGCTGCCGTACAGGACCATCGTTCGGTCGAGCAGCCGGGCGTCGCCGTCCTGCCGGTCGGCGAGTTGCTGCAGCAGGTTTCGCAGCAGGCCCATCTGCTGGCGGTCGGCGTCCTCAAGCTGAGCAACCTTTTCCGGAGCCTGGCCGTGGTGGCTGAGGTTGTGGTAGCCGTCAGTCGTGTTCTGATCCTCGTGCAGTGTGAAGACCGGCGTCGCAAAGGCATCGACCATCAGCGTGACGATGCGGGTCGAGTCAGACTCCAGAGCCAGTCGGGCCATGTCGAGCATCAGGTGGAACTTCTGGAAGAACAGCTTCTGATCGCGAATGTCCTCGGGCGGCGACAAGTCGGTTTGCGGTTTGGGCCGCCGCTCCCACTCGCGCGCCGACTGCAGCCGCTGTTCGACTTCGCGGACCGACGTCAGGTACTGATCGAGCCGCGTCTTGTCCTGCTGGCCGAGTCCTCGTTCCAGTTGCCGGGCATCGTCGAGCAGCGTGTCGAGAATGCTGCCTCGTTCTTCGAGCTTTCGGACCTGCCGCGCGACGTCCGTCGGATTGCCCTGCACGAACATATGTTGAAACAGCGCAGGCGCGCTGTCTTGAGCCGGCAGCAGCACTCCGTCGCGTGTCCACGCCAGGCTACGGTTTGCCTTGTCGATATTCACGCCGAGATTCAGCGTCCGAAACCGCGTCACCGGCCCGAGTGCTTCAGCGGCGAACTGGTCGAGTGAAATCGTGTTCCGAAACCCGCTCCGGGTTGGCCCGCGAGCCCCGGTCAGAAAACAGTTCTCTGTACTGTGCCCGCCGTCGACGTCCGGATGGGACAGCCCGCTGAAGACTGTGAAGTCGTTGCGGAAATCACTCAGCTCGGACAAATAAGGAGACAGCTGATAATCCCGCCCGGCCTGCTCAGGAAAAAACGGCTTCGGCAACACGCCGAGGTTGTTTGAGATCAGCAGCATCCGCTGCGGTTGAGGCACGTCGTCGGCTGCTCCGACCGCTCGGGTGGTCTGCTCCAGCCACGGAAGTGCGAGAGCGACGCCTGCTCCTCGCAGGAAGCTGCGACGGTTGAACGACGCCGGGAAACGCTGTCGCTGGTCTGTCATTCGTCACCCTCGCGTTCCTGATGGCCGAGAAAGATTTCGCTCTGCACAAAGGCGTGCAGAAGATCGCGGACTCGGTAACCGTCTTCGGCGCACTGATCGAGAAGCCGTTCAATCCCGACGCGATCTGAGAATCGGACCGGCGTTCCTGTTGAGTAAACCGTGAACTGGTGCAGCAGGTTGCGGGCGAGTTGTCTCGGGTTGGCAACAAGCACGGCTTTCAGGTCGTCGATGCTCTGAAACTGGCGACCGTCGCGGAGCTGGCCGCTGGCGTCGACTGTTGAGGCAGCCGCGTAGGCGAAGTCGTGGCCGGCTCGGTCGATGCCCGTGATCATTTCCTCGCCAGCCAGACTGCGGTAGCGAGTCCGCCATGCCCCGAAGATGTCGAAGTTTTCGAGGGCCAGCCCAACCGGATCAAAGCGGGCGTGACAGGCGGCGCAGGCTTCGTCTTTCGTGTGCAAAGCCAGCAGGTCGCGAATCGTCTTCGCGCCGCGAATGTCAGGCTCGACGGCGGGGACGGCTTTCGGTGGCGGCGGAGTCGGTTGGCCTATCAGGCGTTCCATGACCCACGCTCCGCGAACGACCGGAGAAGTCGATGTGCCGT
>JAPOLP010000072.1 GCA_029977045.1 Planctomycetota bacterium | reverse complement strand
GCCGTCGTCCACGTCAGCATTCACGGGCAGATTTTTCGTCAGATCAAAGACCTGCCCGACGGCGCCGAAATTGGCGAGATCGAGATCATCCCGCCAGACGTGCCGTAGCGACGCAGGCGTTGGCCCACGAACAAGCGTCACACACCGACAAGTTCGGCGGCCTGTTCTCGCTCGTGGCTGACTGAAGTCGTTACGCGACGCTGACGAGCAACGGCGTCGGAGCCGAATTTGACACCGCGGTCGGCTGCAGCCTTCGGAGTTATCTGAAGTCGAGCCGCCTCTCCGCCTGTCGTGACAACTCGGCCGAGCCGTTTGTAGCCCAGCCGGTCGCAGCTTCTCAGGGAGGCTTCGTTGGTCCAGGCGACTGACGCGATCAGAGCCGTCACGCCGAACTGCTTGAGGTTCTTCAGCGCGAGCCCCATGCCCGTTCCGTTCAGCCGGGCGCCGCGGAAGTCCGGGTGCGTGAACCCCTTATACATGTAGGCAACGGTTGACGGGTACGACATGGGGACGCCGAAGTTGTGCTCGCCTTCGATCGCGTCCAGCGCGTACCAGCCATAAGTCGCCAGGCGGCCCTCGCACAATCCGGCAAAGCAAAGATCAACGCCCCCGGCAGCGCGATCGATCATCGGAGCATCGAGATCGTTGCTCGGGTCTTTCGCAAACTCGGCGACTTCGTGCGTGTCCAGAAAGCGGAACTCAAACTTCGGATCGTGCTCCAGCGGCATTCTGACGTTGGACGACTCCAGCCAAAGGACCTCGAAAACGTGCCGGCCTGCTCTCGCCTGTCCGATGCGATCTCTGATGGTTCGCACGACGACCGCCACGCCAAACCGCCGATACAGCTTCCACAGCGTCCGAAGTCGACTGACCATGCTCATCTGCTCCCGTGAGTGATGCGGAATCTGCCTGCGAACCAAGCCGCTGGAAAATCTACCTGCGCGACGAGTGTCGGCTGACTTTTCCTGAATCCGTCGCTGAGGACACGTCTGCAGCCCGTCACCATTCTACTCCAATCCGCAGAACCCTCAGCGATTGCACCGCCCGCTCGCCACCGCGTGACACACCGGCACTGTCGGCTTTCGTGCCAATCCAGATGGCTCGGCTGTGATCGCCATCAACGATTGCGTTGGCCGATCTCGCCATCAGGCCAGAATGAGTGCCTCGGGATCATTCAGCGGAAGGGCGAGGACGCCTTCTCCGGCACTGTTGCTGCACGCACGGATTCCCTACGATCCGGGGCCTCGCTCGCGAGCTGGCTGGGTGGCCGTGCCGATTTCGGCACCATGCACGCTCCAGGACCTCGCGGCGACGGGAAGTTCGTTGATTCACGAGCCGCTGAAACGGTCACGGTGGGCCTGCTTGAAGAGCCGGCTGACGTGATCGCTGATTGCCACCGAAACCGGATGCATCCGGTCCGTCTGGCTGAGCGGCCCGGTCATTTTCATATCGGTCGATCTCAGCCAGGAAATCATCAATGTCATCAGCAATGGATGTGTACGCGCTGTGCCCCTGTGGCAGCGGTAAGAAGGTCAAGTTCTGCTGCGGCGACGCGCTGAAGGAAATGGACCGCGTCGCCCGCCTGCACGAAAACCAGCAGATCGATCAGGCGCTGCAGGCCCTGGACAAGATCGCAGAGAAAGCTCCCGGCGCCCCCATCGTCGCGATCACGCGTGCTCAACTGCTGATGGAAGAGCAGCGGTTCGACGAGGCCGAAGGCGTGATGCGCGAGTTTCTCAAGGACAATGAGAACAGCGGCACCGGAAATGGCCTGCTCGCTTATGCCCGGTTCATGGATGTTGGCTATCACGAAGCCAAGCCAGAGATTTACCGCGCGTTTCAGGTCTGCCCATCGTCTGCTCCGGATCTGATTGGATCGCTGGCGGCACAGATTGCCGAAGAGGTCTACCGCAGTTCGTCCATGTCGGCTAGCGAGCACACCGCGCTGGCACTGCGACTGTCGACCGATCCTCGCGAGCGTCAGGCACTGTTTCAGCAGTTGATGATGATCGATGGAGCTGCCGAGATTCCGTACCCGATGCGCGGCCCGCACCAGCTCGCCCCGGTCGAACCGACTGAGGAAACCGAGAAGGACCTGCGAACGGCTATCCGCATGTCGGCACTCGGTTGCTGGGAGATCGCCGTCAAGCTGTTTGAAAAAGTCGCCGAACAGCTCCCCGACAACTGGGCCATCTGGAAGAACATCGGG
The DNA here is from genome assembly GCA_029977045.1 of Planctomycetota bacterium. GTDB lineage: Bacteria > Planctomycetota > Planctomycetia > Planctomycetales > Planctomycetaceae > JAPOLP01. The sequence goes on along the minus strand of JAPOLP010000072.1, from coordinate 10,799 downwards.
CTGTGTTACGCCTGGGACACCGATCATTCTGGAGCGGCGCTGGCTCTGCACAAGGCTGCCCTGCTGGCGACCGACGTCGATTACGAAGCCGCGGTCGAATGCGAAACGCTGGCCCAGCTGCTCGAACTGCCGCAGATCGAGGACCAGATCGACATCACGGCAGCGCGTTTCCGACTCGATTCAACGTCGGCCTCGCTGTCGCGTCTGGATGACTGCGATCGTCTGGAGCGGCTGCAGAATCCGCCGGAGCAGCAACAGCAGAATCCGCGCGTTGTCGGACGGTACCTGGCTCTCGACAAGCCAGCTCCGGACGCGTCCGTGCCGGTTGCCGATGACAACGTTCCGAAAGTTCTGGCTGAGATTTCCGTCTTCGACCTGCAGACTCAGGACGGTTCGCGAGGCGTGCTGTCCGTCATCGGCCCGGATAACGACGAACGTACTGCCGCCATCGATCTCGTGCGGGAAGCCCTCGGCGTCCAGATTCAGAAGTCCGAGGATGACGAAACAGCAGAGGGCAAGGACTACGCAGAGAGCCCCGTTCGGCAGATGCTGAAGGAACTCGAAGGCGCCCAGGAAAAAGACTACTACGGACCGCGAGTCGACATCAGTGCCCGTCGCGAAAAGGCTCAGCAGAACGCCGTGAGATTTGTTACGGAAACGTGGGCCAACACTGCGCTCAACCGCCTGGGCAGCAAGACGCCGCGTGAAGCTGCTCAGGAAGACTCGCTGAAGATCAAGCTGGCCGCCGCCGTTCACGTGCTGGAAGCTGTCAGCGACGTCGCGATGCTGTATGTCGACATGGCTGCGTTCCGGCAGTCGCTGAACATCGCTCCCGAGAAGTCAGTCGAGGTCAGCGAGGATCTTTCACTGAATTCGCTGTCGATCATGGAGTCGCACCGGCTGCCGATCGAGCAACTCTCGGACGAACAGCTCGGCCATATCATCAACCGGGCGCTGCTGATCCGACATCAGCCGTACGCCTATGCCGTGCTGACCGAAGTCAGCAAACGCGACCTGTCGAAACTGGAAGTCATCGACCGTCAGACGTTCCTGCGAACGATGTCGCAGGTCTGTCGCGATCTCGGCTACCGCGACGAAGCGTTCGAGTGGATCCGCAAGGCTCGCGAAGAGGTCGGGGCGACGGACGACTTTGAAGGCAAGCTCAACTGGGCGATGCGTGAGTTTCAGTTCCGCGTCGAAAACCGCAGTGACGAGGCTCTGCCAGGCCTGATCGACGAACTGTGGAACTACTTCGGCGGCAAGCTGCCGGAAATCCGAAACGCGATGGAGCCGATCCTCAAGGAACTGAGCCTTCCGATCCCCGGCGAAACCGCCAGCGGCATCGTCCTCTCCGAATCCGCCGCGGCCTCTTCGTCAGGCGAATCGAAGCTCTGGCTGCCGGATTAATGCACGGTGTGACTGTTTAACCGCAAGCCGCAGACGTGCGCGATCACGCAGTCGGCTGCGCGCGCCTGCGGCCAAACGAAGGGTGTGATCACTCGGCCCGTGGCAGCAACAATTCGCCGCCGTTCTCTGACCGCGATCCTGGCAGTGGCGGGTTGTCGGCGGAGCGGAAGGTGAAGACGACTGAGTACTTCGTCTCGGCGTTTTCGTTGCGCGATGCGAAGTGCAGCGTTCGGCAGTGGAAGAACAGCACGTCGCCGCGCTGCAGTTCGACCGGGATCGCGGCTTCCAGCACGGGCTGATTTCGCGGCTCGTCCTTGCGGAAGAACAGGGCGTCGTCGAACTGCTGGCGATCGAAGTTCATGCGGTGCGAGCCGGGCACGACCCACAGGCAGCCGTTTTTCGGATACTCGTTGCCGAGCGCCAGCCAGACGCTGACCAGGTCGGGTCGCTGGAACGACCAGTAGCGAATGTCCTGATGCCAACCGGTTTCGCTGCTGTGGTTCGGCTGCTTGGTCATCACGCAGTTGTGATGGGCCAGCGGCATGACGACCTCCGGGCCGAGCAGTTGAGACAGCCGGTTTTGAATGAACGGCGCGCAGACCCATTCGGTAAACACGATATCTCGCGAGTGCGCCTGCTTCAGACGCCGAATCGTGCGACCGCCGGGCGAATCGAGCGTCGCTGGAGCGCCGGGGTAGTTGACCTCGGCTTCGTATTCGAGCGGCAGGATCTCGCGGTCGAGATGCTCGCGCGTGACCTGCGTCATCCGCGTGCAGAACTCGTCCGAGCCCAGTCCACGCACGATGACAAAGCCGTTTTCCTCGAACGATCGAACTTCTTCGTCGCTGAATCCTGCCGAGCCAGCGAGGACTGGTTCGGACGCTGTCGATACACTGCCCATTTCGGCAAGTGACTCCTGTGTGAAAGACGCGGCGATCGGCACCGTTCGAGCCGCCGATCGTGACGCAACGCGCATCGTCTCGCCGATTGAGCATCCCCGCAACAGAACGGTTCGCGGATTGGAGCAACCAGTTGAAACCCCGCATCCTCATCCTGCCGCTCGCTGGCCTGCTGATTCTTTCAGCGATCGTCTGGAAACAGCAACAGACGTATCCGCCCACCGACCCGCGTCTGCTGCGCTACGCTCTGCAGCGCGCTCCCTCGTTTGAAGCGACCGAAACCACGGAAACTGACCGCAGCGGTTTCTTCCGGCTGGAACGCTATCTCGGTCGCCAGGCACTGATTCTGGTCTTCTTCGACGGCGCAGCAGGTGCGGACGAGAGTGTCACGCTGCAGCACCTGCGTTCTCATGCGGACCAGATTGACGCTCGCGGGATCATGGTCGTCGGTGTCAGTTCGGCGCTGCCGCAACAGAATGAAAAGCTCGACTTCCCGGACTCGTTCCGCTTCGTAACGGACCTGCCGCCGATCTGGGAGGCTCACCGTCGCTGGAACTGTTTTGACGAGGCAACCGAGCAACCGATCGAGAACCTCTTCTTCATCGACCGAGCCGGCAACGTCACCGTGGACGACGGCCTGCCCGTTCCGCTGGAAAACGACGCGTCAGCGCTCGACCGTGTGCTGGGTATCGCGAATCACTGAGAATTGTCCGACCGAGCTGTTCGCTGGTAGCACTCGCCAAGGTGAATGATCAGTTCCAGTGCAAGCAGGTCGGCGCGGGCAAGAACGTGTCGCGTGCTGCGATTGCCGAGTCCTTTGACCAGTTGCTCGACGCGTTCCAGGTGCAGCGACAGCGTGTCGCGCGGGCTGAGACCGACTTCGGCGAGAACGGCGGCAAGCTGCAGAATCTCGCCGCCCAGATTTCCCGACCCCATGATCACGTACGTACGCAGCAGCTCGTGATAGTACGACTTGATTTGCACGGGAATCGGCAACGGCTCGTGCTTTCGGACCTCCGAACGTCCGGCTGCTGCCGTTCCGTGTTCAGCTTCGGAGGCTGGCCGGTTGTCGGCATCGACGACGCTCAGGCCGTTCGCCAGAGCTTCCAGCTCGCGGATGATACCGTGCTGCTGATCGAGCAGATGATCGGCTTCGTCGCGCTCGCGAACCAGGCGGCGATGATTGGCCACGGCCAGATGATGATTCTCACGCTGCAGTTCGACCTGCCGGATTCCGCGCTGGAGAACATTGACGAGTGCCCGCGAACTCCAGCCTGACCGTGAAACCAGCAGCTCGCAATGATGACGGCACGCCAGATTCGTCAACGAATCGTCCGGCAACTTCGAGATCAAAACGATCGGGTCGCTGGCGCCAGAGGCTCGAATCGCGTCGACCAGCGACTCCGGATGCCAGTCTGGTTCGACGACATCCTGATCTTCTGCCGCAACGTGTTCAGCGATCGGATCGTCGCACGAGATGATGATCGCGTGAAACGACTCGTTCCGCAGCAGCGTCATGGTTTCAGACGCCGTGCTGACCCATTTCATTTGAGGGTCAACACAGCCAACAGCATCGAGCTGCAGGGACAGACCGATCCAGTCGGGTTCTTCGGGACCAACACACAACAACCGCAGCTCACTCGTCAGTGATGTTCGAGGCGGAACCGACAAGCAGTCAGCGGACCAGGACTCATCAACCGCCGGACGGCCTGAGGAAGACTCTGAGCCCAGCGCCCCCGAAACAGCAGGCGGGTTGATGATTTCGGAGAATCGCCCGCTTGCTGGATCGCCATTCTGCGGCGCATTCGCAGATGTCGCCTGTGATGCAAACTGGCCATCTTCCATGAACAACTCGCTTTGAGCCCGGCAACCGACGCTGCGTCCTGAGCGTATTCTCAACCCGTTGGCAGGTCAGGGCTTATAAATCTGCCCGAAAAAGCGGTCAAGACGAAGCCGATCGCAGCATTTCATCGCGGATCGATGGCCAGTCAGGTTTCCGGCTGCTATTCTCCGCCCCTTCTCAAGGCTGGCCAGAACCTCCGAAATTCCCGCCAGCCAATCGGAAACAGACGAAATTACTCGGAGAGTACCGTCCGATGGCGAAGAGTCGAGCCGAACTGCGGCGCATGGTTGAGGCTGCGGAAGCGCTGGAAAAAGCCAGCCCCAAGGCAAAGAAAAAGGCAACTCGCAAGAAGGCAACGCGCCGCGCTCGCGAGAAGACCCCGGAACGGAAGCGCGCCGTCTGGGTGCTGTACAGCAGCAGCATGAAGGAAGAAGGTAGCTACCCGTACGACCAGAAAGAAGCCGCCGAAGAGAAGCTGGCCGCTCTCCGTGCCCGAGGCAAGCGACTGTATTTCATGCAGATGGTCAAAGAGCTGATCACCGACGGCTCGGCTCCTGTCGTACCTGTTGAGCCGGTCGTCGAAGACGAAGAGCTGAACGAATCACCGGTCGTCGCGGGAGCCGAGGACGACGAAGAAACCAGCGATCTGGAAGTCGAAGATTCGGAGTTCGAAGACGACGAAGAAGAAGAAGAGGATTCAGTCGACGACGACGACGACGACGAATAGCCAGCAGAGAATGGGCCTCTTCAGAGAAGCCCTGTTTAGAAACACACAACGGCGACCGGATTCTGGTCGCCGTTTTGCTGCGCGGTCGGCTTTACGCAATCGACAACTTTGCCAGGCATGACAACCTGACGGACTACAGAACAGACACGGAGGACACCATGTCAACGCCTCATCGCGCCGAAATCGAAGACACCTACGCTGAAGCCTTTCGCAGCCTGTATTCCGAGTTCCTGATCACGGCTCGCGACCGCAAATGGCTCGATCATGCAGTGCGGGAAGCGACCGGCAACGCCTCGAGCACGATTCTGTGCGACTGTGAGGCGGGAGTTGACCGCTACGTCGGCCCCGGCGGAGACGAATCGTTCGAAACTCCCGACGGCCGACCTGGCGCGATCATTCAGTTTCATGTGCCGCGATTTCGCAAGGACCGTGTCGAGGCACTGTGCCGCTCTCTGCTGGTTCGTATCAGCCAGAACGTGCTGACCTGCCCGACGGCTCGCTGCTTCAATCTGCTGGACACCGAGGACTATCACAAGCTGGGACGCAAAGTGTCGTACTTCGGTGACGGTCACGAACGGCGTGACGAGCAGTTTGGCCGCAACGTCTGGGTGATCCCGATCATGGGTGGCGACTTCGTGCTTGAACGCCGCTTCGGATACGCGGACGGAGTGATGGGCGGCAACCTGTGGTTCATGGGGGAAACCGAGGATGCCGCAATCGAAGCCGCCGAACGAGGTGTCGCCGCGATCGAGCAGTGCCCCGGAGTCGTGATGACGTTCCCCGGCGGGATTGCATCCAGCGCGTCAAAGGCCGGCAGCCGCTATCCGTTCCTGATCGCAAGCACCTATGCCGAGTACTGCCCAACGCTCCGTGACAATCCCGAGGTAGAAACTCGACTGCCTGAGAACGTGACGTCCATTATGGAAATCGTGATCAACGGGCGGTCGCTGGAAGCGATTTCGGATGCGACTCAGGCCGCGATTGCAGCTTCGGTCGAGACGTCGGGCCTCGTGAAGATCACCGCTGGAAATTACGGCGGACGGCTCGGCAAAACATGGGTCTGGCTGAAGCCGGAACTGCACCAGGCGGAATAGCTGGCGTCGCAGACGCTGGACGCGCTTGCGTGTTCGTCTGCAGTAGGGAGAACTATCTGGCAGCGACGGTCAGGTCGTTCTGCACGCTGCGAACGCCCGCTTCCATGCGCAGAATATTCGCTGCCAAGCGTGCGGCTTCAGTGGATGCGACTTCTCCCGTCAACGTCACTTTTCCGGCATCGCCAACCTGGATACTGACGCCCCGGAAGGCCGGAACGGTGTCAGCGAGTTTCGCCGTGCGAACCGACAGCGTGTTGAAGCGTCGTTCGACTGAGCGAGTCACGTCGGCTGAAGGACGCGGCGGAGGCACGAAACCCAGGCGCAGTGCCGGGCGGATCGTCTGCCTCGATCGAGCGTTTCCACCGAATCGATTCTGATTGTTTCCGCGCTGCGTGTTCTGGTTTCCGCGAAACTGATTCGTCGTCGTTCGACCGCCCTGAGCAGAATTGGCTCCGGTGCCTGTGGCCGTTGGCGCGTTTTGAAACTGATTCGTGGCGAAACGTCCTTGATTTGCCCCCAGTGCACCAACACCTGCCCCGGCGTCTGTCGTGGAAAACAGGTTCTGGCTGCTCAGTTGCTGTCCGGAGTTCGAGGCAGCCGCTTCGGTCGCCGCAGGGCCTCCTGCGGGACCGGTGGCGGAACTGTTACCTGTCGCCGAACTATTCGCTCCCGACTGTTGCGCCAACGCGAGTGAGGGGAGGCTCAGAACAGAGACTGCGAACACAGCTCGACAGACGACGTGTTTGAGGACAGAAGCTGACATGTCGGATGGCCTCGTGGCTGACTTCCTGACGGACTGAGGATCACTCGCAGAAGAGTCCACAGCAGACAATTCGTCCGCCGAGACATCAACCATGAGGATACCACCAGTACCGCGCTTGACGGAATTCAATCCACAGACGGGCTCGACATCCGACGAACCTCAATGAACGACCAGCTCACCGTCCGTGCGAGCGGCGTCGCTCTCGTTGCCGATAAAGCTTGCCCGACTGATCAGGTCCCGCAATTCCGCCAGAGGCCGGCTGTGCACGCGCGGATGATCGACGTGCCGAGCCAGACGCCGCTCGACGTACCACGATGGTCGATCCTCCGGTTCCTCTTCAGGGGAAACCGGCTGTCGTTCGTGAACCGGCCTTGATGGCGTCTGAGATGCCTGAAAGGTGAGTCCGAGGAACGCAAGCATTCCGATCAGGCCGGTCTGCAGAACAACCAGGTCAACGCCCGGAGGCAACGACTGGCCGAAGTAGAGTCCGATCAGAAACGCACTCAGGGTTGGAATCACGGTGAAGCTGATGGCCTGTCGAGGCTCAGCCGCCAAACTGTTTGCAGGGACGGTCATCGTCACCTCCGCCGTTCTTCAGGAATACGACTCTCGAGTAGCCCAGGAACTTGAGTCGAATACCGCAACTCTGGACTCATTTCCCTGAACAGTCAAAAACCTCCCGGCAGAAATTACGCCGACACCGCAGGATGACGCTCCGAATTATTTCGCTACACCGGTTGTACGCTCTGTGCCGATAAGTCCGAGGATGCCGAAACTCCGGTCAGGCTGCGCGGATTGGCGTGCGGTTTGACGTTACCAGGCAGTGCCGTCAAAGGCTCGACAGCACAAACAACTTATATGGGGGGATCTGACGCTAACCGGCTGCCACTGCGTCAGATTTCAGCAAGGCATGGAGGCCTGCTCGCAATGAAACGGACCCGTCGTCGAGAGTTGCTCGTACGAGTTGCCCTCGGAACAGCAATCGTGGGTGGACTCGCAGCCAAACAGAGCGACGCGCAATCACAGCGGCCGCACCGCTTCATTGGTGTCTCGCGCAGCGACTCCGACGAGACTCAGGCTCCTGCAGGCCAGGCCACGGACGCGTCGATCCGTCTGAACTTCCTCTCGTCTGACTGGGGCAACGTCCTCAACAAGGTCGCCGAAGCAACTGGATCGGTTCTCGTCGCTGACCGCCTGCCGAGCGGCAACTTCTCGCGACAGGACTTTCACAAATACAGCCGCACGGAAGCTGTCCGAATTCTCAATGAAGAGCTGGTCCGGAAGGACTACCGGCTTCTGGAGAAGGGCAAGTATCTGGTTCTGATCAATCTCGCAGCGGCTCGTCCCGACTATCGGCGTCCTGTCACTGAGGTTGAGCCACGTCGCGAGATGCCTTTCAAAACGGCGATCTCGGACATTGGAGCCGAAGGACGACAGCGCACGTTTCAGCAGAGTTCGACAACGATTGAACCGCGGCGTCAGCAGACGTCCGCTCGGCAGTACCGGGAACTGCGACCGGTCGAGCAGCCCGTCCGAATGGCACCGTACCAGGAACAGCAGACAGTCCGGCGAGTCGGAGCAATTCGCCAGCTTGCGTTCCAGGACGATACTCCGACGACTACCGCCAGCGATCGAAATGCACAGACCGACGCCGGCAACGGTCAGCAGAATACCGACCGCGACAACGAGCTGATTCGCGAGACGTTTGTCCCGAAACAGCGAACAGCCCGCTACATCTCCTCGACGCTTTACAAAGCGTTCCAGGAACGCGCCGAGATCGTTGACGAAGGTCCGGACGGCCTGCCAGCCATGCAGGTCTTCACTTCTCCATCGCGTGACGAACCAAACAAGCCACGGGCGATCATCTTTGTCATGGGTGTTGATGATGCCCGTAACGAACTGCTGGTCGAAGGCCCGCGGATTCAAGTGCAGCGCGTCGTCAGACTGCTGCAGTCAATGTACACAGCTCCAAAGCAGGAAGACGAATCGACTCGCGTCGTCGCGACCGACAAAGGAGCCCAGGACGTCGCCGACAACCTGAAGCCTGCCGTCGATCGCCTCGCGTCGCAGAACAACGGCGGCCCTCAGCCGCAGACAGCTATCAACCGGCAGGACGGTCAGGGCAATCAGCTTCCGGACCTCATTGGCGGAATCCGCGGCGAAGTCTCGATCGAAGCGATGGAAGACCTCGGCGTTCTGATCATCAAGGGAAATCAGACGGACGTTGATTCCGTCATGGCAATCATCAACCAGATCGAATCACTCAGTGCCGCTGCCGCACCGGACCTGCACCTGCGGATGCTGGAGAACATCGACGGCCAGGCACTCGCCGAACTGCTGACGACCGTTTACGAACAGCTCAACGAAGCTCGCGGACAGACTCAGCAGCAGCAGGGACAGCTGGCGATCTTCGCGGTCGGTCGCCCGAACGCAGTGCTGATCATGGCCCCGACGCAGGATCTCGAATCGATTCTCAAGCTGGTTGACGAACTCGACAAGCCGGTTCCGCCTCAGACTTCGTTCGCCGTCTTCCGCATCAAATACGGCATCGCGTCGCTGATCGAGCAGAAACTCGAAGACTTCTACAGCCGGCAGGGCGGAACGGGCACTGGAGCAAACGCCACGACCGATCGCCCAGGGCTGTCGACACGAATCAAGATGGTGACCGATTCGCGAACGAACTCGCTGATCGTGCTCGCCCAGCCCAACGATTTGAAGGAAATCGAACAGGTCATTGCCGAACTGGATTCGCACGAGTCCGGCGCTGTGAACATGGTCGAGGTCTTCGAACTGCGGCACGCAGTCGCGGAAGAACTCGCCACAACGATTTCGACGATCGTCCAGAGCGTTCTGAACCCACCAACACTCGGCCAGGGCCAGATCACTCAGGCATTTCTGGGAGTCGGCGGCGGCACGGGCACGCAGGAACTGCGGGAAGTTCGTTCTGCCGTTCTCGAATACCTGGTCAGCGACGGCGAACAGATGAGGAAGGTCCGGTCGGGGATCCTCGCCGACATCCGCATCACCGGCGACGCCCGATCGAACACGATCGTCGTCACGGCTCCCGCCGAAAGCATGGAGCTGATGTCGGCCATCATCGAACGCCTCGACAAGCCGGCATCCAGCGTCGCGACGATCAAGCACTTCACGCTGAAGAACGCCGACGCGACGTCAACCACCGATCTACTCAATGAACTGTTCGGCAACCAGACGACTGCGCAGGGCAGTCAGGTCGGCGTTCAACTGGCCGGCGCGGAAAACGCCAGCAGCGTGATTCCACTGCGGTTCTCGACAGACGTTCGCACAAACAGCATCGTCGCAGTCGGAACGGCGGAAGCTCTGGAAGTTGTTGAGGCTTTGATCTTCCGTCTCGACGACAGCGACATTCGTCAGCGGCAGACCACGATCATCCGCATGAAGAACGCTCCAGCCGTTGACATCGCGACGGCGGTTACGAACTTCCTGCAGCAGCAGTCTGACCTGCTGCAGAGTGAACAGGACCTGATCAGCGCGTTCGAGTTCATCGACCAGCAGGTCATCATTCAGGCCGAAGAGTACACCAACAGCCTGCTGATCAGCGCGACGCCGCGTTACTTCGAGCAGATTCGCGAGATGGTGCTGAAGCTCGATGCCGAACTGCCACAGGTGGTCATCCAGACGATGATCGTCGAAGTCGTTCTGGAAGATGACGACCAGTTTGGGGTTGAGCTGGGGATTCAGGATTCAATTCTGTTTGGTCGAGGCGATCTGAGCGGTGTAGCTGCCAATGCAGTAGGAACTGCGTCAACTCTCGTTCCCGGCTTTGACTTCAACTCAAATGGGCTGCCCAACGGGATGAACGTCTCGCGGAGCACTGTCGCCGGGCAGGCGTTGTCGACATTTGGGGTCGGACGTACAAGTGAAGACCTTGGGTTCGGTGGACTCGTCCTTTCCGCTGGGTCTGATTCCGTCAGTGTCTTGCTGCGGGCTCTGGCGGCAAACCGTCATATGGAAATCCTCAGTCGCCCACAAATCCGGACGCTCGACAATCGACCTGCCGTCATCCGGATGGTGCGCGAACAGCAGG
>JAPOLP010000099.1 GCA_029977045.1 Planctomycetota bacterium | reverse complement strand
CCGGAGTGAAACGCGGCTTCAAGTACGGCTCGACGGACGAGTTCGGCTACTACGCCATCGAAAACAAAATGCACGTGAACGATCTGCACGCCACGCTGCTGCACCTGCTGGGGATGGACCACCTGCGACTGACCTACCGTTACGCCGGTCGCGACTTCCGCCTGACCGATATCGCCGGGCACGTCGCTCACGGCATACTGGGCTGAGTTCCCTCACGATTTCCAAATCTGCAGGAGGCCGCCATGTCCCGCCGCATTTGCGTCTTCGTCGCTGTGATCTCGTTATCGCTGCTTGCTCCGGCACCGGATTCCGTCAGTGCCCGACCCCTGTACAAGTCGGTCTGGGATGAGATGTATCGGGAGCGACTGCCAGACAGAACAAAGGCCACATGTTCGATTTGTCATCCTGCGAAATCGAAAGAAGATAAGAACGAATACGGGAAGGCGCTGGCAAAAGAACTTGGCGGCAAGAACGTCAAGGACCGAGAACGCATTCGCGAAGCGTTGAAAAAGATCGAAGACCTCATGCCTGTCCCGCTGAAGCTTGATAAACGCTGACGCAGGATTGTCACCACAGAGACACAGAGGTCACAGAGAGAACACGGGCTGCTTAACTTTGTGTTCTCTGTGCCTCTGTGGTGGAATTCAGCGACTCAGCCCAAAAGACAGCAGCCTTAGATACTCCTGAAATGACTCCAAGCGACTGATATGCGCCAACTTCCTCTTATTGCTCTTGCTCTGGTCTGTCTGGCGTTTCCCGTGACTGGACTCGCCGCTGAGAACTCAGTCACGTTCGACCGTGACGTGATGGCTGTCCTGTCGAAGGGCGGCTGCAATATGGGGACGTGTCATGGGAACCGGAGTGGGAAGGGCGGGTTCAAGATTTCGCTTCGCGGCGAAGATGCTGATTTCGATTTTGCCGCGCTGACGCGGGATCAGAGTGGGCGGCGGCTGAACATGAGCGATGCCGCGCAGAGCCTGCTGCTGCTCAAGCCGCTGATGGAAGTTCCGCACCAGGGCGGTCGGCGTTTCGATCGCGACTCGCCCGAATACCGGATTCTGCGAGACTGGATCGCTGGCGGAGCAGGGCGAACTTCAAGCGTGCCCAGGGTCCGCGAACTGGTTGTCGAGCCACGCGACATCGTGCTTCAAGAGCCGGTCGACAACGTGCAGCTCCGCGTTGAGGCCGTCTACGAAGACGGTTCGCGAGCGGACGTCACTCGACTGGCTGTGTACGAGCCCGCCGAGCCGAATATCGGCATCTCGGATGGCGGCCTGCTGACTCGTGAGGCTTTCGCAACGTCGGTCGTCAACGTGAGGTACCTGTCCCGACAGGTGCCTGTCCGCGTGGCGTTCCTTCGCGGCAATTCCGGCTTTGTCTGGCAGCCACCCCGAGGAACGACTGGGGCGGCTCCGTCAAAGATCGACGACTTCATCTTCACTCGGCTCCGACGCCTCAAGATGAACCCGTCGCCGATCTGCGACGACGTGACGTTTCTCCGGCGAGTCTATCTCGACCTGACGGGACAACTGCCGACCGGCGATCAGGCTCGGCAGTTCGTTGCTGACTCGGCTTCCGTCAAACGCAGTCGGCTGATCGACGAATTACTCGACAGCCAGGGCTTCGCCGATCTGCAGTCGCAGCGCTGGGCTGACCTGTTGCGGATCGAAGAGAAGACGCTCGACCGCAAAGGCGTGCAGAACTTCCACGCCTGGGTGCGAAATTCCATTGCGACCAACGAGTCGTACGACTCCTTCGCCCGACAGATCGTCAGCGGTCGAGGCAGCAGCTACTCAAGTCCGGCAGCAAACTACTACCGCGCGATGCGCAATCCTGAGATGCGGGCTGAGTCCGCGGCGCAGGTGTTTCTCGGTCTGCGACTGCAGTGCGCGAAGTGCCACAATCATCCCTTCGACGAGTGGACTCAGAACGATTACTTCGGCTGGGGAAATCTGTTTGCCCGTGTTGAGTACGAGGTTGTGTCCAACAACCGCCGCGACAGCAACGACAAACACGAATTCGATGGCGAACAGGTTGTCTGGATGAAGGCGGCGGGCGACGTCAAGCATCCCAACGGCAGCGTCGTCGCGCCGCGGTTTCTCGATGCCCGGCGGTCCGGACCGGCTGGGAATGCTGACCGGCTCGTCGCTCTTGGCGACTGGCTGACGAACCGCGACAACCGCCGCTTTGCCCAGGTACAGGTCAACCGCGTTTGGCAGCAGTTGCTGGGACGAGGCCTCGTCGATCCGATCGATGACTTTCGGGCAACGAACCCGCCGTCGCATCCGGCTCTGCTGGAATTTCTGGTTGACGAGTTCGTCGCTTCCGACTTCGACAACCGGCAGCTCTATCGGTCGATTCTGAACTCGCAGGCGTACCAGCTTTCGTCTGAGCCGAACGAATCAAATCGTGACGACGAGCGGAACTTCGCGAAGGGCATCGTCCGCCGGCTCTCCGCGGAGCAACTCGCCGATGCCGTCTCGCAGGTCACCGGCGTCCCGATCACGTTTAACGGTTACCCGACTGGCTTCAAGGCAACACAGATTCCCGGTGTGCGAGCGATCCGCCCGCGTGATCAGTCACCGGCTTCCGGCGACCAGTTCCTCACGCTGTTCGGCAAGCCACCGCGTTTGCAAAGTTGCGAGTGCGAACGCTCGAACGAAACAACGCTCGCCCAGGCCTTTCAACTGATCAGCGGTCCGCTGCTCAACGAAATGCTTATGAAACCTGACAATCGCCTCGGCAAGCTGCTCGCTTCTGAAGCGTCAAATGAGAAGCTGGTTGGCGACGTCTACTGGCAGATTCTCAGTCGATCCCCGACTGCAACGGAACAATCGACATCGCTGCAGTTGCTGAGTTCGTCATCGAACCGGCGAGCAACTCTTGAAGACCTGACATGGGCGCTGATCAACTCTGCAGAATTCCTGTTACGCAGGTGATTTCGTAGGCCGGACCGAGTGCAGCGAGTTCCGGCAACTTTGCCCCCATATCGATGAGAATTGCCGGAACGGCGCTGTGCCTGGTCCGGCCTACATTGCAAATCTCTTATGCCGACTTCTCTTCGCGACATTGCCATCGATATCTGGAAGGCCGGCGTTGCTGCGGTCGATTCCGAACGCCTGATTCGACAGAACGTGTCGATTGCCGACGGCGTGCTGCACGTCTCCGAGCAGACGTTCGATCTCGCACACCTCGGGCGAGTCGTTGTGGTTGGTGCCGGCAAGGCAGGCGCCGGGATGGCGTCTGCGGTTGAGGCGGTCTTCGTGGAAGCCGGGCTGGCCGAGCGACTGATCGGCTGGGTGAATGTTCCGGCGGACTGCGTACGGCCACTTTCGCGGGTCACACTGCACGCCGCCCGGCCTGCGGGAGTCAATGAGCCGACCGTCGAGGGCGTTGCAGGGTCGGAGCAGATTCTCGAGCTTGTGTCTGGGCTGCAGGAGAATGATCTGTGCCTCGTGCTGCTTTCCGGAGGCGGCAGCGCACTCCTGCCAGCGCCGATCGAAGGGATTTCGCTGGAAGACAAACAGATCGTCACTCGACTGCTGATGCATGGCGGGGCGACGATTGGCGAACTGAATTGCGTGCGGAAGCAGCTCTCGCGAATCAAGGGCGGCGGCCTGGCTCGTGCTGCGACGGCAGGGACGATGATTTCGCTGATCATCTCCGACGTGATTGGCGACCCTCTCGACGTGATTGCTTCCGGGCCGACGGTTGAGGATTCGTCAACACCGCAGCAGGCCCTTGAGGTTCTGCGGCGAATCGTGCCGCAGACTGAACGGATTCCGGTTTCAGTGATCGCAGCTCTCGAAGGTGCCGTCGGTTCGGCAGAGCAAGACAGCGTCGACGCGGCTGGTGCTGGCCAAAGAGGATCATTTCTGATCCCGGTGACCAACCGGATCCTCGGCAGCAATGCGGTCGCGGTTGCTGCTGCGGCGGCACGTGCGGGCGAACTTGGCTGCCGTGTCGAAATACCTGGCTCCGACGTTGACGGGATCGCCAGCGAGTTCGGTCGCGAACTTGTGAAGCGGGCGTTTCAGCTTCGATCGGAAGCTGCCGAGGCGACGTGTCTGATCAGCGGTGGCGAGCCGACGGTGCGACTGGCTCAAACCGATCAGCCGAGAAAAGGCGGACGGAATCAGGAAGTTGCTCTCGGAGCGTGCGTCGCACTGGCGGATGTGTCTCCCGACGAGATTGAGAACGTCGTTGTTCTGGCGGGCGGGACAGACGGTGAGGACGGGCCGACGGATGCGGCGGGGGCGATCTGCGATGCGGAAGTGCTCAGCGAGATGCGTAGTCTGGGCCTTGACCCTCGTGGTTTTCTTGCGATCAACAACGCGTACGAATTTTTCGATCGAACGGGTGGCCTGCTTAAACCCGGTCCTACTCACACGAACGTGATGGATCTGCACGTTGTTCTTGTGGGCTCACCGCCGGGCTGCTTGTCGGCGTCAGAGTGAGCGGTCATCATCGCGGCTTCTCGTTCCGATGCCTCGCTGTTAGCTGGATTCGCAGGAATTCAGTGTGTTTTCGCGTGACTGAATTCCTGCGAATCCAGGTACAGAGGGATCGGAAGTCTATCCTGTGTTTCGCTCTATCTTTCTGCCATGTCCGACGAATCTGACAACGACGACCTCGACGTACCGCTGCCGGATAGTTCGCCCTGTCTGCAGGGGGAGCGTGTCGCGTTTACGGGGACGCTGGCGTCGATGACGCACGCTCAGGCGTATGACGTCACTGTCGAACACGGCGGTGAGGCGGTCACTCACGTCAGTGGGCGGACCACGATTCTGGTGGTCGGAGAAGAAGGCTGGCCGCTTGAAGACGACGGACACGCGTCCGTGAAGCTGCAGGAAGCGGTCGAACAGATCAACCAGGGTACGCCGCTGCAGATTCTTCGCGAGTCTGAATGGTTGCGTTTGCTGGGGCTCGAACAACGCGACCGCGATGTGCAGCGAGTCTTCACGCCGGCCATGCTGCAGCAGAAACTCGGCATTCCGGTCACGCTCGTCCGCCGCTGGGAACGGCTCGGCCTGATTCAGCCCGTGCAGCGTGTTTACCGATTGCCGTACTTTGACTTCCAGGAAGTCGTTGGCGTCCGGCGTCTGCAGGAAATGCTCGAAGCCGGCATCCCGCGAGACCGGATCGAAGCGAGCCTTTCGAGTCTGCTCGACCATTTTCCGTCACTGGACCACCCGCTCGCTCAGCTGGCAATCCTGAGCCGCGATTCGAAGGTCCTGTACCGTGATGCGGCAGGCCTGGTTGAAGCTCGGACAGGACAGCGATTCTTCGACTTCGATCCTGACGATGAAGCTGTCGAG
Organism: Planctomycetota bacterium; assembly: GCA_029977045.1. Lineage (GTDB taxonomy): Bacteria > Planctomycetota > Planctomycetia > Planctomycetales > Planctomycetaceae > JAPOLP01. The sequence continues at coordinate 6,284 of JAPOLP010000099.1, read as the reverse complement.
GGCTCAGAGACTGAAAGTGAAACCGTCATCGCGGCGCGGATTCTACCGAGCGGCGACGTGACGGACGCCGATGAGCGTCCCGACACGATCCGCATGCCGCAGATGTCGCTGGCTGATCCGGAACGCTGGACGGCGGAAGACTGGTTCGATCAGGGCTGCCGCCAGCTCACCGACGGCGATGCCGTGTCGGCAATCGAATCGCTGCGTATGGCAGCGGTTGAGTGTCCCGACGATCCGGAGATTCACTTCTACCTGGCGTCGGCTCTTTTTCAGACAGGCAACGCGGCGGGAGCACTCGAACGCTACCACATGGCGGTCGAACTGGATCACGACTACATCGAAGCCTGGACGCAACTCGGCTGCGTGCGACACCTGCAGGGTGACCTCGACGGAGCCCTTGCCGCGTTCGACATTGCCCTGACGTCGCACGCCGACTTTGCCGAGGCGATTTATCACAAGGCTCAAACGCTCTCCGACGCCGGTCGAGGCGAAGAAGCTGTCGAACTCTGGCACCGCTACCTGGAACTTAATGCCGACGGTCCCTGGGCCGACGACGTCCGGAATCAGCTCGCTGAAAACTCCGAAGTTGCGACCGTTGAGGCGTGAAGCAACTTCGGAGTGTGATGAGCGTGCGAGCAAACTCGGGTGAGCCCCCTCACGGTTTTCGGGGAACCAGGTTGTCGTTCGCTTCAACTCGAAATGTCAGAGGGCCGCTGGCGGGGTCTACGGTGAAGACCGACCCCTCGGCGCCGTAGGCCTGCCGAACGCGGAAAGTGCTCTTTCCGCTGGGGAGATTGCTGAACTGGAATCGTCCATTTCGATCCGTTGAAAACTCGGCCTCGCAATGGATGGGGTTGTCGTTCGAGACGGCGTAGACGTCGACACCCGGGATTGGCCAGCCCGTCTTTCGATCAATAACGACGCCTTTTGCCGTCAGTCCCCGCTTCAATCGGATCGTCACTGGTTTTGAAATGTCCGGCACCTTGACGTTGATGGGTTGATAGTAGGTCCGCGGTTCGACAGAGATTGAGTACTCGCCGGCCTGTGCGTTAATCGGTCCTGCGGAGAAGCGGCCATCTTCGCCTGAGGTTACGGGCACCATACCCCAGCTGTGCGTGAAGAATCTAACGCCAGGCCTGACGTCGACACCTTTGACAGCGTGGCCTTCTGGGCCAAGTACGCGACCGCTGATTGTCGTACCATTGGGAAACACCAGATTCACGGTCGCGGTCGGTTTCGATTCATCAATAGCGACTGGTCCGGCAGCTGTCAGCATTCGGTCGTCTCTAGCGTAGACGTAATAGGTTCCGCCAAGCGGGACGGGGCTGATGAAATAGCGGCCTTGCGAGTCAACGCGGGGACGTTGGAAGGCGTCTCTGTAGTGTCGGCTGAACGTCTCTGGAGCGTGGTCGATGGTTCCGAAGCGCACTTCGGTGCCGCGTGAAACTGGTGTTCCGTCGGCATTCCGTATCTGTCCGCTGATCGCTCCCGCAGGGAAGAGATCGACATTGTGGACAATTTCGTCATCCCCAGAATCAATCGTGAGTGACTCTCCCTGAAACCAGTGCCCGACAATTGCATTTGCCCGGAAATGAACTCGTCCCGGCGAAAAGCAATCGACTTCGACTTTGCCGTCTGTGATCGGCAGGCTTTCATGAATCGAGACAGAAGAGTCATCGGCAACGTGCATCTGAAGAAACACAGAGCCCACCGGATCGACCGAAGCATCGGGTGAGTGAAATCGCAGAACAAGACGGCGTCCACGTGTCGGCTTATCGTCAAGATTGAAGACGAAGTTGCGAATCGGCTCGGTCAATCGAACTTTGGTTGAGCGGTCGCCGCCGTACAGGTGCACGACGCCCGGTAGAAGATTGCCGATCCGGAAATGTCCAACACCGTCCTTTACATCAAGCGGAACCAGTACGGCCTCGTCAACCTGGCTGACCTCGTGAAATCGTACTGCGTGGGTGTAACGCAGTGCGTGACGGCCAATCAGGTCGTCCCTCTTGTAGTTCGGCGAGTACGGAATGTTTTCTCGCTTGAGGACGAGTGCCGAGAGGTCGCCTGTCACGGTCCCCTCAATGACGAGTTCCGGGCCGAGTCCGATTTGACGGTCCTGCTGCCCGGCCTCCACGTCCTGAACAAGATGCTGCCCGTGAGACGGAGTCTGGACGGTCAGTGTGTAGCGAGTTCCAGCCTTCAGCGTGTCGAGTGTGTAGTGTCCGTTGTCGTCCGTGACGGTGAGTAGCTCCTGCGGTGAGTAGCGGTCATAACGACCGGTCTGTGGCGGCGCATGAGCATACAGAACCAGGTGAGCCTGACTTGCCGGTTGGCCATCGTGTGTGAGGATGACGCCTGTTGCAGCCTTCGCACGCTGCAGGCGGACAATCTGAGTTCGCGACGGATCAAGGGTGACCTCATGACGGTCGAGCATCTGGAAGCCGCTACGGCGTACTGTCAGGTGGTAGCGATCCCCCTTGCCGGCATGATTGAAGCGAGCAACTCCGGTTGAATCACTCTTCAGTTTTCCGGCTTGCAGAGCACCTGATTCCGAATAACGGAAGTAGGCAGTTGCTTCCGCGTCCGATATGGGCTCGCCGGTTTCGTCTTCAAATCGGACATCTGCCGGTTGTCCTTTCTGCAGGACCAGTTTGAATTCGTTACTGGAACGGAGATCGACGGGGCCGACCAGCAATGGCCGATACCCCTCAGTGAGGACTGTGAGGTGCGTGTCGCCATCTCGCACTCTCGTTGAAAAGCTGCCGTCGCGGTCCACCGAGATTGACTTGTTGCCGTGATAGTTTTGGGCGGACGTCGAAATGTGGACGTCAGTGTTCCACGGCAGAGGCTCTTCAGATTCAGTACGAACGATTCCGTTCAGTTCCAGAAAGTCTGTCGTTGAAGAAATGGTCGCTCCGGTGCCTGTCGCGTCGCGTGCTTCGAGAAGAACGGTCATACGTTCTTCCGGGGTGAGCAGTCTCTCGGCGACTTCGACCACGACGTCGGCACCTCGTCTGGCGGCGAGGACGAACGCGACGGAGCAGAGCGACACGATCGCCAGCGTCACCCAGCCGATGCGCAGGCCCGGAGTCTGGGCCGGGGCGAGGACGCGTCGGACTCTCTCGACAAGGCCGGAACGATCGCGGCCAGCAAGGGACAGTGGTGTCTGGGGAGCAACAGTCGCGGAGAGCTGTTCAGCCAGTCTTGCCAGAATGTTCGCGTACTGAAGAGGGCTCCATACGATGTTGACGGCAGCGGCGTCGGCGCAGGCTTCACGCTCGAATCGGACCTGACGACTGATCCACCACAGCGCGGGGTTAAAGAACAAGACGGCCTCAAGAAGCATCTGCAGCAGATTGACCAGGTAGTCGTACCGCCGGATATGAGCCAGTTCGTGAATCACGACGAGACGCAACTCGTCGGGACTCAGTCCGGTCAGCATTGTGCCCGGTAACAGCAACGCGGGCCTGAAGATGCCCATTACGGCGGGAGTGCGAAGGGTGTCAGTGATCAGTACCTGGACTCGTTGACGGAGTCGCATTGCTGCTGCCCACTCGCTGACGAGTGCCTTCGTGGTGTTGTCAGCGGCTACTGCCGACGTGCGAAGCCGCTGGCCTGCACAGAGTTGTGCTGTCAGTCGCAGAAACATCAGCGTGACACCTACCAGCCAGACGCCTGCAGCGAGGGGCACCCAGAGGCCGGAGATTGAAGACGCGTCGTCCGCAGGCGAGGCCTGTGGTTCGTAAGGGACGCCATCGATGGTCGAAACCAGAGGCAGAAGGTCGATCTGCGTTTCGAGGTTGGTCGGCGCGGTATCTGTGAGGGATTCGAGCGAGGTTGCGGCGTTCTGTGGGTCACGTGCCTCCTCGTTGGCAGCTGGCTGCATCGGAACGTCGGGCAGAGCGGATTCAGATACCGTCGGCTGCGCCTCTGTCATGGTTTGCGACTGAGGGGCCTCCGAGTGAGACAGCCACGACCATGTCAGGATGCAACCGCCAGGCAATCCTGCCAGCGAAGTGAGGCACAGCACGTATCGCATCTGGCTTCTGCGGGCCGCGCAGAAACGCAATGCGATCACAAGAAGGACCGCCAGAAGTGCTCCCTGCCACAGCGAATGCACGAGCGTCAGAATCAACCGCGACCATTCCGGGCCGGACAGAACTCCTGATGCACTGCTTGCACTTGAGAGCAATGCCAGCCCGTCGCGGAACGAAAGCAGAAAGTGAGCAACTGTGGTCATGACTGGGACTCCTCGTCCTTCAGTCGTTGCGAGTAGTTTCGGATGAGACGTCGAATCTCCGTCAGTTCTGCCTGATCGACCTCAACTTCGTCGAGCAGGCATTGAAGTACTGCTGAGGGACGTCCACTGAACACGTTCTGCATCAGTTCGCCCATTAGCGGCCGCATCACGTCCTCACGCTGAACGAGTGGACGAAACACGTGGCTGGCGCCGTCGCGGTCGTGAGCGAGTAGTTGCTTCTTCTCCATGACCTGCATGGTTGAGAGAATCGTCGTGTAGGCTCGGCTTTTGCCATCCGGAAGCAGATCCAGCACCGACCGCACAGTCTGCGGGCCGTGCTCCCACAAGACAGAGAGGATCTTCAGTTCCAGCTCGGATGGTTTTGGACGCGACATTTTCTGAGGCTTTCTGCTGGTCGACCAGAAGTCGAGTTACTGGAGCAGGAGTACTAGGTGGCTAGTAATGTCTCGCGGAGAGTTGCTGTCGTCAAGAGAGTCTTTGTGATTGAACTCTGGCTGGAAGGTGGCGTGGCGTGTGCCTTCGTCGAGCCGGAAGGCGTTTTAGAACCCAGGCCGAGGTCTGTTGATGGGGCGGCGTTGGAGTTCTTTCGGCTGGATCAGAAGTGTGTGTACAAACCTTTCTGGTGGCTCGTTGTAGACACGGTGAGATTCTTCCCACTTCCAGCCGACGCCGCGTTTCAATTCTGCTTCCGCGACGTACGCGAATGGCGTATTCGGGTGCTGGGCGATGACTCGCCGCAGGTAGGCCGTTCCCTCAGCGACAAGGTTTTCTGTCTGAAGTGACGGCTTCGCGGAATCCTCGGCAAGCAGCAGCCATGTATTGCTTCTGTCCATTGAAAAATCGGCGGGCTCCATTTTCATCCTCGCCAGCACGTAGACAAGTTCAGTGAGCCGAGCCTTTTGAAACAGAAGCCGGCCATAGGCGAGATCAAACGCGGCTTGCCAGCGTTTTTCGGTGAGTGCGGTGTGCTCCTTGATAGACGGTTCTAAGGCACGCTGTGCATTCTCGACCCGGAAAAAGTGGATGGCCACCGACTTCTGGCAGACTGCGAGTTCGCTGCGGAGTGAAGACGGACTGTCAGCGCGAAACCGAAACGCTGGTGGGGACAGACCTCGGTTGTCTGTCGGTGTGTTGATTTCCTTTGCGACTGATGCCAGAGCCTTCCTGAGAGGACTGTCGCTGACTGCCTTCTGTTGTTCGGCCAGCGGTGCATAGTCTGGTGTGTAATCAGCCAGGGTGGCGCGAGGAAACGTGGGCTTGCCGGTGTCTTCGACAATGAAGAATGTTCCATCGGTGGCATTGCAGAGTCGCGAGAGTGCCCACGGCCCGAAGCCGGAACTGATCTGACGGAATTGTTCTGGCGAATGGGGCGGCCAGATGGGCAGGTTCAGAACGTCCGCTATCGCGGTTTCGGGACCCTGGTCAACCGGGATCTCTGATCGAAAACCGTCTTCGTAAACGTAGCGGACGTAACCCTTCGACTGCCCAAACGGAGCGGCGTTTCCAAGGCAGAAAATGCGGATGCCGTGGTTGCGGCATTCCTTCACGGCGTCTTCCAGTTGCTCGGGGTCGTCTCCGATTTCGTCGGTCGCGAGGACGATCGAAACGTCAAGCTCCTTGTGCTCTTTGATGAAGTCCTTCCAGCGTTCGACGCAATCGACGACTGCGGTAAAGACTCGTTCGACTCCGGAGTCATCCTGCTTCAGTTGATCAGCCGCAGCCTTCAGTGAAGCAAGTTCACTGACAGGATCAGGCGTCAGGAAGTGCGTCTTGTCGCCGAAGCCTGCAATGGCTGAATACAGAGAATGCGGTCGTTGATTGCTGCCGTAGATCTGGTCCAGACGCTCAAGGACTCTTGTCCGGCGTTCGTGGACTGATCCGGACTCATCGAGCAGCCAGATGACGAAGGCTGGCCGGTCCCCCAGAGACTTCGTTACCTCGAAAGAGAGTCGATCGAGCGAGTAGTCGAATCCGTCTGTCGTGTCTTTCTGTGGTTGAGCTGTCGTCGCTGGCTGCTCCAGTG
>JAPOLP010000868.1 GCA_029977045.1 Planctomycetota bacterium | reverse complement strand
CGCGCGAAGCTGAAGAACTCGTCGACGGTTTCGTACGGCACGCCAAACTGTTCGGTGATCAGCCGCGTGAAGTCCTTACGGTCGAACGTCGTGCGCAGCGAGAACTGCGGGTTCTCGAAGCGGATGCCCTTCAGCTGGACGATCGAATCGGCAATTTCCTGCGTCCAGTACTTGCGGCAGGACTTGATCATGCCAACGGGAAAGCCGTGCAGCGAGATATCGAAGATGTGCTGGTTGCGGCGCTTGAACCACGTCGCCATGCCGCCGAGCTGGTAGTGGTGTTCGAGCAGCAGGACCGAGTGACCGGCGCGGGCGAGGATGTTGGCCGACGTCAACCCGGCCAGGCCGCTGCCGATGACAACGACGTCGTAATAATCCTGCGTGCCTTTGAGAAAATCTTTCGCCATGAAAACCTCGATCGAGCCAGTTACTCATTGATGACTGCTCATCGCCGACCGGGCGACACCCCGGTCAGCCGCGCGAGCCTGGCTGCATTCGTCTGTTCGTTTTGAGCCTGCCAGATGAGGTCGCTTCGTGCGACGGAAACCAGATTGGCAACTGGTGGCAGGACCTGCCGCTCGCCCGTGAAAACCGCTCGAAAGCGGACTTTCAATCCGACTCGGCGACCGGACGGCAGAGTCTATTGAAGGGTCTGGTGATTGCCAAACCTGGCAATTTCGAGCGGTGATGCCGCTGGCAGTCCGCGTTTTCGAGAGCGGTTGGGCAGGGTGCCGTCACGCTGCGTGGTCGGAAACGACTGACAACCCTTCCGGTGCGAGCAGCGGCAGGCTCACGGACAGGCGGGCACCGTGAGGGTCGAGATTCTCGGCACCGAGTTTTCCGTTGTGCGACTCGACGATCGTTCGGCAGATTGCCAGCCCGAGCCCCATCCCTTCAGGTTTGGTTGTGAAATACGGTTCAAAGACCGTCGATGGATCATTGCTGACGATGCCGGTGCCGTTGTCGTCGACGCTGACTGTCAGCCAGTTACCTGATCGCTCGGTTCTGACAGTGATCTTTGGGAACCGTCCTTCGAGCTGGCTGGTAGCGTCGCGGGCGTTCAGAAGCAGGTTGAGAATCACCTGCTGAAGCTGGATCGGGTCGACGTCGATGCGCGGCAGATCTTCCTCGAGATGCATCTCAACCGTGCCGTTCGCGACCAGTTCCTGCATCCGGAACATGTCCAGCGAGTCGTTGACGACCTGGTTCAACGACGTTGATACCTGGCCTGGAGTCTTCCTCGACGCCAGCGAACGCAGACGCCGGATGATCTCGCCGGCCCGCAACGATTCAGAGGCGACCCGTTCGAGCAGTTTTTCGAGCTGTGGAGACGGGTCGTCCAGCTTCGTGGCCAGAATTCGGGCCGTCTCCGCGAAGTTCGTCACGCTGGCCAGGGGCTGATTGAGTTCGTGGGCCAGCGCTCCCACCATCTCGGCCAGCGTATTGAGCCGCGAGACGTGCGAGACTTCGTTCAACTGTTCGTGAATTGTCGCATAGAACTTCCGCCGCTCCTGACTTCTCTTCAGCAGGATAAGAAACGCGACCAGCAGCCCCAGCATCAGAAGCAGCGCAACTCCAGCCACGATCACCAGAACATCCGAGGGAATTTCGGATAGCGACGGCAGACTTCCGGTCGTTCGAGCCGGAGCAGTGAGAGTTGCTGTCGGGCCACTCACTGATGCAGTCTGTGGGGATGGCGGACTGGGAGACGAGTCAGCCCGGGAATTGACGGGGAGATAAAGCACGTCGATATCGGTGGCGAGGAATTCAAACTCGTAGCTCTTGCCTTTTCTGGGCCGGGCGACACCCGTCAGGTTGAGTCGCGTTCCTCCCGGCAGCTGGTCGAACTTCGCGAGCAAATCGTCCGACGCACTGACTTTGAAAGCCGTGTCCTTGTTCTCCAGGATCGGAATCTGCTCGTCATCCCCGGTCAGAAATCCAGTAAATGTGCCCGTAGTCCTGAGGTACCGATACGGGTGCCCGACGACTTTGTCGGTGGCCACTTTTTCGGCAAGCAGCGGCTGGCCAGCACCCACGCGAACGACGTCACCAGTCAGGACAGGCAGACGCCGTCCGCCTTTCTCGATCGAACCTCTGGCGATGACGATATCGCCAACATGGATGTCGGGAAGCTGCGACGATTCGACTCGAATGCTGCCCGACGGATCCTGCACGATCACCTCAGGCGACAGACTGTCGGTCACCGCCTGGCCGATGATGCTGAAACGACCGTTCTCGTTACTACTGCGGCGGAGCTGAATCGTCGCATCGATCTGCTGGAACGCTTCCGGGCTTTCGGAGTCCTGATTCGGCGGCGCCTTGAGCTTGAACTGCGAGCCCGGCAGGAGGACCTTGATCTGACCGGTCTCGTCAACTGGAAGAACCAGGACACCCCGAAACTGAACCGTTTGTCCCAGCAGATCGGCAGGAGCCGGTGTCGTCTCCTCAATCGCAACCGACAGATGCAGCGGCGCGTGTTCCGTCGCAACCTGCAGATAGCGATAGCCGCCACCCGTTCCAGCCTGATAGACGACGCCTTCAGACTCGACGAGTCGGTTCTCATTCTGTGACGAGACGACTTCCCTGGAATTCAGCGGGAGAGCTGCGGGAAGTTCACCCGAGCCCATGCGAGTTACCCTGGCTGCCGAGAGTGCTGGAAACTTCGGGTCCTCGAACTGTCGACCGTCGACCTCGACAGGATCACCCACTGCCAGTTGATCCGGCAGTTCAAGCCATTCGGGCAGTCCGACCTTGGTGGCCTGTTCGCCGTTCTGAATGAAAAGCAGCCGCCATTTGGGTTCGAAGAATGTGACGACGCCGGAAACCTGCGTCAGAGCCGACTGCGATTGCGGCTGCTCTTCCTGATTGACTGCCGGATCCTGAGCCTGCGCCGCAACCGCGAAGGGCAGGAACGCCATCAAAAAGGCAGTGGTCTGCAGCAGCCTGTGCATGTCGGCAAACGTCGGGAGGGAGCACGAACCTGATCGGGCAGGAAAGAAACTGCGTAAACTTACCCGGACGCGTTCCAGTCCGTCGAGATAGCTTCAGCGTCATGTGGACGGAGGTGTGTTACTGTCACGCAGCTTCCAGCTTCACGACGGCTTCAATGGGCAGGCTGATGGTCAGACGGGCTCCGCAGGGTTTCAGGTTCTCCGCGTGAATCGTCCCGTTGTGCGATTCGACGATCGTTCGGCAGATTGCCAGGCCCAGTCCCATGCCGTCTTCCTTGGTGGTGAAGTACGGCTCGAACACGGATTG
>JAPOLP010001113.1 GCA_029977045.1 Planctomycetota bacterium | reverse complement strand
CGATTGCCTGAGGAATGGTGGATTGCTCATCGGCCAGTGGCGAGAGATTCCGGCTCGCGTCGAAGTCCTGCATCACCTGGAGCCATTGCCGCGCCGTCGCTGACCACGACTGCGGCTGGTACGTCGTGACTCCGTCGCGGGACGACGAGTCAAGAATCTGCAGCATCGCGCGCTGCAGAGCGTCGACATCTCCGCAGGTGACGACGCGGGAGTATTCATCGGCGGCGATCTCGCGAACGCTGCCGGCGTCTGTGGAGACAAACGGCGTTCCGCAGGCCAGCGATTCCCGCAGGACGTTGGGCAGTCCCTCGGAGTCGCTGCACAGGACGGTTGCATCTGCGGCGCGGTACCAGGCCGGCAGGCCCGCACGCTCAACAGGGCCGACGAAGCGCACGGCGTCATTGAGGCGGTGCTGATAAATGTGCGACTTCAGCGACTCCGACTGAGGTCCCGAACCGACGAGTGCCAGTTGAGCGTCCGGCAGGTGCTTCCGCACGATCTCGAACGCCGCGAGAAGAACGTCGAGCCGTTTGATCGCGACCATACGGCCGACCCAGAGAAACAGCGGGGCGGTCGAGTCGAGGCCGAGTGACAGCCTCGCCTCGGCCTGATTGCCGGGAGTGAACGTGTCGAGATCGATCCCCTGGTACGAGGTAAATGTCCGCTCGGGGGAGCCGCCCAGTTCGATGACGCGTTCACGCAGGCCGTCACAGACGGTGAAGACGAGGTCGATGTCGCGCAGGACCCTTGAGATGGCTTCACGCCGTTTCGCATTCTCGGTCAGCAGCAGAACGTCCGAGCCGCCAATCGAGACGGCTGCTCGGGCTCCGCACGAGCGGGCAGCATGCAGAGCGACTTCGCCGTCGGGATGCGCCCAGTAGCTGATGACCCAGTCCGGCTGGAACTCGCTGACGACCTGCTCGACATGCCGCCGGATCGAACGCCACATCCAGTCGCCGTAGCGATGACGCTGCAGCCGAGGCGGGTACCAGTAGATCGGCCGGCTGGACGGCACCGGGTCGTTTGCTTCTGCAGTTCGCGACCCAGGAGTTGTCAGGGCTTCGAGCCACGAGACGGGCGAGAGCACTCGAACATCACAGTCCTGCTGCAGCGCACGGCAAAGATCGCGGCTGTACGTGCCACGCGTTGGAGCCGTCTGGCTGGGATAAACAGAGCTGAGATACAGGATTCGCATTTGGGTGTTCGATTCGTACTTCTATTGAGCGGAACCTGATGCCGTCGGGTTGAGCGTTCGTTGAAAGGCTTCGTCGAGGCTGACGGCGGGGATCCAGTTCAACAGATGCCTGGCTCGTTCGTTTGAGTACCTGAGGGGACGCCACATGGCGTTGACACGATGCTGCGTGAGGACGGCGGGAATCTGGTCGTCGGTTTTCCGCGCGTACCACTCGTTGAAGCGAGCCAGTAAGTCGATCGCGCTTCGAGGGATCGGGATCGTCACGAGTCGCTGTCCGCTATGACGGCAGCGGCGCAGGACTTCGCTTCCGGTCGGAAGCTCGTCGTCAACGACGTTGATCGTCTGGCCGTCGATGTCTGCAGCGAGTCCTGCGTTGGCGATTGCCGTCGCGCAGTTGTCGACGTAAGTGAAGGGAATGTGCTGGCTGCCGCCCATTCGCAGGAGCAGCGGTCCGAGTGGAAGTCCGATGCGGTGGCTGAGCACGCCGCGTTCGTCTCCGTAGATCACGCCGGGTCGGATCACGACCAGTGGCAGGCTTCGCTCCTCTGAGATCGACCGGGCGACTTCTTCCTGCAGCGTCTTGCTGTATGTGTAGGCGTCCCGTCGGGCCGGCGTTTCGTCAAGCGGGCATGACTCGTCGAGCACGCTGCCTCGACGCAGTTTCTGTGGACCGTAAACGCCCAGCGAACTGATCAGCACGACGCGGGGCACCTGCTGGTCTGCAGCTGCCGTCAGAAGCGTGCGGGTTGGAACCACGGTGTTCAGGACAAGGCTGCTCGGCGAACCGCCCAGTGCCGCGGCAACGTGAAAGACGCAGTCGACGCCGTCAGTGACCACTCGGCAGAAGTGACGGTCGGAAAGGTCGCCGCGAACAAGCTCGATCTGACTTTCCGCTGTATGCCACTGGTTGCCGAAGAAGGCGGCCAGTGCATCGGTATCGCTGGAAGGTCGCACGGCGCAGCGAACCGTCCAGTCCTGGTTGACGAGTTTGCGCAGGACGCGGCGGCCAAGAAATCCGGTTGCTCCAGTCAGAAGAGCGAGT
>JAPOLP010000843.1 GCA_029977045.1 Planctomycetota bacterium | reverse complement strand
TCGGCACCGCGATCGCGCCGGTCCGGCCGGGACCGTCGGCAGCCGAGCCGGACGGGGGCGATACTGGTCACGTGCCGGTCTGCTCGCGATAGATCGTTGAGCCAGTGATGTCGCCCGGCAGCAGGTCGGGAGTCATCTGCACGCGGCTGAAGGCGAGGTTCATCGCCGCGGCGATCGTGCGGACCAGCAGCGTCTTCGCTGTTCCGGGCGGGCCTTCCAGCAGCGCGTGCCCGCTGCTGAAGAGAGCCGCCAGTGCGAGGTCGATCGACTCGTCCTGGCCGTAAATCACTTTGTCTATTTCGCCGCGGATCGTGCGGTAAAGTTGCTGGAAAGACACTCTCTCATCCTCTGCAGAAGTTGAATCGTTTTGAGCAGCCCGGTGGGTGCGGCTCCGGAAACCGCGTGCTCGACATCATCCAGGACCGTTCGCAGCGAGTCGGCCTGAGCTGGATTGCGGCGACCGATGCGGGTCAGCAGTTCCTCGACGCTGTGCTGTTCCGGCGGCAGGCCGTGCTCCTGCCGCAACTGCCACAGCACGCCGTCACGCAATTGAATCAGCATCCATTGGTCGTGATAGCGGCCTTCGCACATGAACCGCGACATCGCATCAATGTACTCGCGGATCGATCGTCGCGGTCGGTTCGGCGCTGGCAGCGGAGGCCCAAGGAAGATCGCGCCGCGCCAGACGACAACACCCGTCAGAGCCAGCAGCGCCAGCGAGATCGTTCCATAAGTACGCTGCGAGAAGAGCCAGATAGGATTGCCGCGGATCGCGAGCCCGTGGAAGAACTCGTCAAAAATGATCGGCCGGTCGCCGTGCAGAACGGCCAGAGCCGCGACCAGTACGTTGTCGGCTTCGCTGATGCCGCCATTGCTGAGCACCCACGGCGTACTGACGATCGTCACCGAGCCTTTTCCCAGGGGAACGCGAGCCGCAATACAGTGCTCGTTGCCGTCGACGTCCGTTGCGAAGATTGCGGAGTCTGGTGGCTGGCCGGACGTTTCGATTTCGTTGAGCTGCCCGACGGGGAGCAGCAGGGTTTTCAGTTCGACACCTGACGCCACGAAGTCGCCGGTTGCCCGCAACGGATAGGTCCGCTTTTCGGTTTCCGGCAGCGATCCGGCGAGCGCTTCGGCGATCACCTTTGACGGCTTCTTTGTCCGACCGGTTGCCGTTTTGGTCATGTCGGTTTCGTCGGGCTTCACGGTGAGCAGCTGGACGCCAAGCAGTTCAGCGATCGACTCGTCCGGATTAGCAACCATTGCCTGAAGCTGTGGAGCGTTCCTGTTCTTCGCGTTCTTCTGCACAACGTCGCTCGGAAACAGAGTCCGGCCATCGTCGGCGATGACGACCTGGCCGCCGTCGTGCACCGCCTGCTGCAGGTTTCGCAGCCAGGCAGGTTCGGACGCAACAAGCTGGCTCAGTGGCTTCCAGAAGACGACGACTCCGTTTTTCAGGTCGTCGGGTTCAGGCGGACGAGGATTGCGGCGGACATCGATTCCCAGTTCGCGGAGCGTTTCAAACGCGGCCTTGAATCCGTGGTGACGGGTTCCGTAAGTGTCGGGCCGCAGGGCGTTGCTTTCAGGCGGTCGCAGGAAACCAATCACCGCCCAGACCAGCGAAAAAATGGCAACAAACACTGCGACGAGAATGATGTTACGAGGCGTCAGCATCTGAGCCTCCCGCAATCAGCGAACGCAGCGAACCGTGAGCCTGGCGGCACGCGTCGTAATCAGAGGCGTCGCAGTTCTCGTCGCCGAACCACTTCATCTCGATCGTGCGCACCAGAATCTGCAGCGGGTCGAAGAAGGGCGTCCGTCGCACTCGGGCGAGATGCTGGCGATTGGTCATCCCTCGCCGAAACGGTCGCTTTTCCCTCTGCTCCAGCCGCAGCAGACTCGCACGCAGCAGCAGTCGAATCGCGCCGATCAGATCACCCTCGGTGGCCGCCTGATCGGCCTGAGCTTCCAGCTCGTCCGGACTCAGCTTCCGTTCGCCTTCGAGAGCCAGATTCGCGTCCGGCAACCGCAGATGAGCGCCGGACAGAGCCCGCTGGAATGTCCAGAGAATGTGAATGACAAGCACGACCAGCAGCAGCGTGAGTCCGCCGACGACCAGCCAGCGCAGCACTTCCGGGAGTCCCTGCGTGAGGTCGTACATCCACTTCAGCGCACCAGCGAGTTGTTCGAGCAGCCATTCCAGGATCCCGACCGCCGGTGACGATGACTCGTTCGTCGCGTCGGCAAACTCAGGCCGCGCGAGAACCTCGTCAACCTTCTCGCGAAGCTGCGCGGTCGAGACCGGAAGTTCCGTCGAGACTGGCACCAGCAGACCTCACCGAGTCAGAGTCGCCGCCGCAGCGGGACGGGTCAGGAAATCAGAGACAACCGCCGGGCGTGCGGTGTCAGGCTTCGGGCTCAAACACGTCTTCTGGTTCGTAGGGTTCCGGTGGTCCGGACCCGATGTTCTCAGCCAGCAGTTGCAGGTCAAACTGCTCGTTCTTGCAGCGAGCGGAGAAATAGAAGACCACGACGGCCGCTGAACCGAAGACTGTTGCGGCCAATTGAATGACGGCACTGAAAATCTCCCGCAAATGCTTTTGCGGAATGAATCCGGTCGCGCCTCCGGCAAAACCGCTGACAAGACCGACAACCAGCATCAGCACAAAGTAGTCGGCGATGTTGCCACGCATGAGTTCCCGGCTGCGGCGCAGTGCGTCGAAACCACTGACCTTCTCGACGACGACAACCTGTGTGGCCAGCGAGAGCCAGAAGGCCGCAATAATTCCCGGAATGATGCAGAGGATGAACCCGCCGAAAATCGCGATGCTCACGAGAAACCATGTCCAGAACAACGGCAGCAGAAGGCGGAAGGCGCTGCCGATGGAACTCCCGACGCTGATCGGTTTGCCGAGATAACTCTGAGCGATGGCGTGGACGAGTGCGGCGTTCGCCAGCGGGTAAGCAATCATTGCCAACACCTGGACACCAATCAGAAGAGGCAGGGCATCGAGCATGGCCTTCCCGAAAGACTCAAAGAACGCCTGAGCTTCTTCCGGCGTCATTTGCTGTCCCACCGCGACGGGCATGTCAGGCATCACAGTGAGTCGAACCGCAGCGCCCGCCAGCATGGCCGGCCCCAGAGTGATGCTCACAATCGCCAGCAGGAGGCCGAAGTGATCCTTCAGTAGGATGATTGACTGGTCGAGAATCTTACTCAGCGTCAACGCGCGGATCTCATAGCGCATAGTTGCTGCCTCGAAAGAGAAGTGTCGCGAAAGGGCGATGACTACGAGCCGGCACGGGCAGCAGACCGGATCGCCAATCCTTCGTCAAGCGTTCAGAGACGCTCCGTCGACGGTGTAACAACC
>JAPOLP010000828.1 GCA_029977045.1 Planctomycetota bacterium | reverse complement strand
CCGGAACGAACCTTCGAAGCCCGGCCTGTGGCCCACTTCGAGCCCGCCGGGGACGCCGTCACGATAGACGCCGCGGTCTCTGATCAGCCCGTTGATGCGACATCGCCACAGGGTTTCCGACTGCCGGATTCCAACACCGTCTCGAAAGACCTGGGAGTCCTGCCTGTCTCTTCCGATGCCTCAGTCGGCACTGTGGAGCCTCTTGAGCGTGGCGCAGGCTACGTGCGTGACAAGCTCAAGCAGCGGCAGGACCATCAGCGTGAAGCCAACCGCCGGGTTCAGATGATCGCCAGTGCCGTCGTCGGTGCCGCCGTGATGGGCCTGATGATCTGGCTGATCATGCGATAAGTCCGAGGCGCTGGTCTGTTCAGGCCTCTGGTTCGACTGCGCCAAACGCGGGCACGCAGTTCTGCGGGATTCGCCTTTCCTGTTATGCGGGCTTTCGCTGAAGTAACGCTCGCAACGCACGTGACCTGCCCTTTGAGTCTGCACTTACCGCCGGACGACCGTTGGTTCCGCAGCACCAGACGGCAACTGTGAACTACGCTCACAGCAGACGAAACGGCTCCGCCTGTCGTGCGATCGCATTCTGTCCTCGCGTTGAGGGCGTTTCAGAGGTACTGACAGGCCAGCCAGATGCTTCCACAACTGTCATCGGTCATGGTTATGTCTGTCTGCGAACTCGCCACAGCCATCGGCTCCTGTATTACCAACGAACGCGTAAGGCTCGTCGTCCCGACCTGTCTGGAGTCGATCGATCGTACTGTTGAGTTTCTCGAAGAGCGTGTCCTGCAACTGGGCCTGCCTGACCCCAGCAGGATTCACCGGATCAAGATCCCGCTGCATGAAGCCATCACCAACGCAATCATCCACGGAAATCTGGAAGTCTCGTCGGAGCTGAAAGAGCAGGAAGACGACGCGTTCTCGCGAGCCGTCGCGGAACGGTCGACGGACGACAGGTACGCGTCACGTACAGTCGAGGTCGTCTTCGACGCGGACGCTCATCGCTTCCAGTGGATGATCACCGACGAGGGCCCCGGCTTTGACATCGCCGCCAAGCTGGCACATGCCGACTCGGGCGAAGTCTCATTCCTGCTCAGCGGTCGAGGCATCACGATGATGCGTGCCCTGATGGACGACGTCTATTACCACCACGGAGGCCGCAGCGTGATCATGACAATGCAGCGGTCCCCCGAGGAATCGGCCTGCCGGCTTGATTCCGGCACTCGGATGCAGGAAATCGACCAATTACTCAAAGGCGAAGACTGCCCCTGGAGCACTGTTGCCAGCATCCCGACCGCCCAGTGCGATAACCCGGCGTTCGCTTCAGGCGACACGGCATGCTCCTCGCGTTTCGACGGCCTGCTGGATCCGTTCCTCGAAAACCTGCTGCAGACGGCAGGCGAACATCATGAACAGCGTCAGCATCAGCGAATCCCGTTCACCGAAACGATCACCGTTCGGGACGCCAGTGGCGAGACCTTCACCGGCTTCGCCCGCGACCTGTCTCACGGTGGCATCAGCTTCCTGAGCGGAGCCCGCTTCACGACCCCCGACATCGAACTGACCATCCCGTCGCCCGACGGCCCCGTGAAGCTGCAGGGAGAAATCGTCCGAGGCACCCGCCTGATCCCCACCGTCACCGACTTCGGCGTCCGCTTCGTCAGCAACGCGTAGACCGCAAGTCGTGGTGTCAGACCGTCCCTCAAGAGTTAACCCAGTCGCCCGAACTGCTTGTCGAGTTCTCCCTGACTGAGAACCAGTGCCGTCGGTCGACCGTGCGGGCAGTGGTGGGCGTCTTCGCAGAGATGGCGTTGGGCGAGCAGGCTGTCGATCTCCTCCGGCTTCAGACGCTGGCCGGATTTGATGGCCGCTTTGCAGCTAATCATGTGCAGCAGTTCGTCGAGGACGTCGCGGCGGGTGGGTTTCTTCTCGAACGATCCAAGCTGCTCGGCGATGTCGCGGATGATCTGCGACGGGCGGGCCTTGCTCATCATCACCGGCCACGAGTTGACCAGCACGGTGTTCGTCCCGAACTCGCTGACGCCGATGCCCAGCTGGCCCAGCAGTTCCTGATGCTCGATGACCAGCGAGGCCTCCCGCGCGGTCAGCTCGGCAGTTTCCGGAATCAGCAGCCGCTGCGATTCGACCGAGCCATTGAGCACGCGCGGCCGCAGGTACTCGTACATGATCCGCTCGTGCAGCGCGTGCTGGTCAATGATCATCAGCCCGTGGTCGGCTTCGACGATGAGGTAACAGTCCATGACCTGCATCGCCCGCAACCCGGACTCACGCCCAACCGCGGGCGCAGGTTTCGATGCGTCGGCACCAGCGTCGTTCCAATGATCGTCGGCGTCTGACCTCGCCCGAGCCGCCCCATCCGAATCGTCATCGGACAAGTCAGCAAAGGACCGTTCTGTCCCAACGCCGATCGCCGCGCCGCGCGGCTGCCCATAGGCTTCGCGGCCAACAAAGAACGCTTCGGCGTCTTCGACCGTCTCGGGCAGCGGTTCGTCCGTTTGAGCGGCCGTGCCGGCTGCCTCGGCACGCAGGTCCGGTGTACGCGAATCGGAAACCGGTCGCGTCTGTGTACCGGAACCAGCGAGCATCCTCGCGAGATCAGCCTGCGACTGTCTTGAGCCAACAGACCAGGTTGTGATCGGCGGCGTCGATGCGGTGTAGCCCTGCCCCTCGCCGACTGATTCGTTACCGCCGGACTGCCGGTCCGCCCAGGCGTCGAGTTCGATCTGCAGTTCGCGTTGCGGTGCGGCCTCCGTCGAACCCCCGACAGCAGCGTCAGCCTTCGCCCGGCTGTCCTTCGCCAGCTTCATCTGCGAGTCCAGGTTCATCGTCAGGAACTTCGTCCGGATCATCGACAGCGTCTGGCGGTAGAGTTGCTGGCTGTCGACGAAGCGGACCTCGACCTTCGTCGGATGAACGTTGACGTCGAACGCGCTGGGGGGCATGTCGATGAACAGGAAGCTGATCGGCTGCCGACCGACCATCAGCAGCCCGCGATAGGCTTCCGTCAGAGCGTGCTGAATCGCCTTGTCCTGAAACCAGCGTCCGTTCAGAAACAGGTGCTGCCACTTGCGGCTCGACTTGCTCTGGCTGGGATGAGCGACGTAGCCGGACATCCGCACGTCGCCGGACTCACCCTCGACCCAGATGAGGTGATCCGTGATGCCCTCGCCGAAGAACAGCCGCAGCCGATCAATCAACTTGTCCGCCGGCGGCAGATCAAAGACGACCTTGTCGTTGTGCCGCAGAATCAGGTGCAGACGCGGGTTTGCCAGCGCGACGCGAGTGAACTGGTCACTGATGTGCCCGAACTCGGTCGACTTGGTCTTCAGAAACTTGCGCCGAACGGGAGTACTCGCAAAGAGGTTCCGAACCTCGATCTTCGTCCCCACCGGACAGCCGCAAGGCTG
>JAPOLP010000143.1 GCA_029977045.1 Planctomycetota bacterium | reverse complement strand
TGGCGAAGACGTCAAGGTCCAGTCCGGCGTCGGCGTAGTGGCCCTTGCTGTCTCGGATCGTGTTGGCCGCGTAGTAGATGTTGTACCACTTCAGGTACTGGCCTGGCGGAGGCAGCGACGCTCCTTTCAGGCCTTCGGCTCCGGCGGGGTAATGGCTGGTCTCCTGCTGAGCGCAGAGCTGCCGCGTGCCCGACAGGAGCAGTGCCAGCAGAAGAGTTGCCTGGAGAGTTCGCATGTGCCCGCGTTCCCTGCGACGACGGAGAGACCTGTCAGTGATTCGCCAGATGCTGTTCGGCGTTGCTTAAGTCGGCTGTCTCGGTCGCGCCAGTGAATCCGATCAATTGAGATTCGCGGGCTGGAGCGGGCGACTTTGCGGGTTGCAGGGGTTGCGCCTGGTGCAGGCGATGACCGAGTCGTCACTTGAGCACTTAGTGTGTTGTGGCGTGGGGGCAGGATGACTGGGATGCTCGCGCCAAACAGTGGATTCCCGCACTCTTTCTGAGGGGGAAGCGGACTGCAGCGCAAAGACGCAGAGGGGCAAAGGAACGCAGAGGCTTTGCGATTCTTTGCATCTTCGCGCCGAGGAGATGCTGACGCCTACTTCGAATCCGGTACCGGCTTCAGACCGGGGAGTTGGATGGGCTGGATGCCGGTGCCTTCGTAGCCGGGGAGCGGGTTGCCTTTGTCGTCCAGCTTGCCGACGGTCCACAGGACGCCTCGGGCGAACATGCCCAGCCAGACGTCGTTGTTCATCGTTTCGTTGTGATGGCCGAGTGACGTGCCGAAGACGCGGGCGCGACCGAACTGGTTGGTCCAGGCGACGGTGTGAACCTGCTTCGTGTCCGTGCCGTAGGCCTGGGCGAGCGGCACGGCGTTGGGCCAGACCTTTTCGATGATGTACAGCTCGCCGTTGGGCGTCGGCCATTCGAGCGGGAAGCCGGTCATGATCGGGTTGTGCTCGCCGACATTCTGCACGAGGACGGCGCGGTGTTTCTCGTGCCGCTGCGACGTGACGCCGATCAGTTCCCGCCACGAGTCGACTCCAACAGCCGCCGATCGATAGCTGTGCAGCGAGAAGTGGATGAAGACGGCTGGCGTGCCTTCAAAGTGAGCCTGGGCGATCGACTTGACGAACGCGTCGTCCTTCACGCCGCCGAAGCATTCGTTGTGGACGATGACGTCGTACTTCTTCGCCCAGCCGGGTTCGCTGTAGACCGAGACTTTGTGTTCGCGACCGGTGCCGCCTTCGTGGATGACGTCGAAGCCGATGCTCATCCGCTGGCCGAGGCCCTCGGCGATGATCTGCTTCTGGTTGTCGTAGTCGTGGCAGCAGCCGCCCGTGATCAGCAGGCCCTTGAGTTTCGGCTTGTCAGCGGCGTTGACGACGGACGTTGCAAGTACGGAGATCGCGAGGAGCAGCAGGGCGGGGCGCGGCAGGGACTTCATCGGCGGGCCTCTTTCTGGACGCGGGGAAGGACTGAGGAGCAGCGACTGTAACTCCAAGGCTGCGTGCGGCGCAACTGTGCTGGTGACGCGGGTTTGTCCGGATGGCGTCTGGTAGCGGTTCGGCAGTCGGGCCGTCCTGGTCGGATTTCAGCGGGGCTGCCTCGCGGACTTTGCGGCGAAGAAGTTCTGCAGGGTTTCTAACGGTCGTGGAATACGGCCATACTCAGCGGATCCCGGAACAGTACCCGGCCCTGCGCGGTCGATCTTTGCCGAACAGCGTGCTGATGCTCAGCGACCGGCGATCGTGCTGCTGCGATCTGATCAGGCTGTCACGGTTTTCGACAGCCATGTGTAAAAAGGACCCGACCATGTTGACTCGTTCTTCGTCCAGTCACGCTGGGATTTGTCAGCCGAACCGCCGCGGGGCGTCGGCAGTAGGCGTGCTGGTTGCTGTCGGCCTCATTGCCATCGTGGCGGTCGTGCTGGTCGTGTCGCTCAACAGTGTGGGCGATTCAGCCGGTGCTGCGGACGCGAACATGTCCACGCACACGGTTAAGCGGGAGAACCTGCTCATCAGTGTGACTGAGGACGGCAATCTGGAGAGTGCCAGCAATATTGACGTCAAGTGCGAGATTCCCAACGGCAGCACCATTCTGTGGATCGTGCCGGATGGAACCGAGGTCAAGGAAGGTGAAAAGATCGTCGAACTGGATTCGGCGTCCATTGACGAGCAGCTGGAAGCGCAGAAGGGCGTCTACGAAAAGGCGCTGGCTGCGAAGATTAAAGCAACTGAAGACGCCGGAGCGGCAGAGATCGCAGTCCGCGAATACGCGGAAGGCACGTACATCCAGGAAGTGCAGCTCGCCGAATCGAATATCACGCTGGCGATGGAAGACCTGCGTAGCGCGCAGAACGTGCTCGAACATACAAAGCGGATGGCTCGCAAAGGCTTCACGACACCGCTGCAGGTTGAGGCGGACGAGTTTGCCGTGAAGCGGGCGGAACTTCAGCTCGGGACTTATCAGACCGCGAAGAAGGTGCTTGAACAGTTAACTCGCGAGAAAACGCTGAAGGCTCTTGAAGCGACGCGCGATGCGGCTCAGGCCGCGGCCCGGTCGGAAGAGGCGACGATGAAGCTCGAAAAGGCAAAGCTCGACCGGTTGTCGTCGCAGCTCTCGAAGTGCATCATCACGGCACCGCAGTCGGGGATGCTGGTTTACTACAAAGAACGCAGCCGCTTCGGCAGCTCGTCGAGCACGATCGAGGAAGGAGCCCCGGTCCGTGAGCGGCAGGTGATCGCTCAGATTCCGAAGCTCACCGAGATGCAGGCCAACGTGCCGGTTCACGAGTCAAAAGTAGAGCAGCTCAAGCCGGGAATGCGGGCGCATCTGAAGGTTCTGGAAAAGGAGTTTCAGGGCACGGTGGCGTCGATCGCCAATCAGCCTGAGTCGAAGTCGTTCTTCCAGGCCGCCGTCAAAGAGTATCCGACGATGGTCCGCGTTGACGGCGACGCTTCGGGCCTGCGTCCGGGTATGACGGCGGAAGTCGAGATTCTGATCGCCGACCTGCGTGACGTGCTGACGGTACCTGTGTCGGCGGTGATTCCAACACGTGGCGCCTACCACTGCTATGTGCAGACTTCCCGGGGAGTCGAGAAGCGGCAACTGCTGCTGGGGATGACCAACGACAAGATGGTTGAAGTCAAAGATGGCGTTGCCGAGGGGGACAAGGTGGTTCTCAATCCGCGTAACCTGCAGCAGGAATCTGAAGCGGTTGGTGCTGACGGCGACAAGGAAGAACCTGTCGACGCGAAAGAAAAGTTCGGCGAAACTAAGCCCGGCGACAGCGCTGCTCAAAGTGCCGGAGCAGGGCAGGGCGGGGGTGCGAGTGGTGGATCGAGCGGCGGTGCCCGCAGCGGCCCGCCGAGCTTCAAGGACCTGGATAAGGACGGTGACGGCAAGATCACCCGGGAAGAGAATCCCTCTCCATTCTTTGACCGGATGGACGCCAACTCCGATGGCGTGATCGATCGGTCTGAGCACGCGGCGATGATGAAGCGGATGCGCGAACGCCAGCAGAATGGCGGCGGTGCTCCAGGTGGCCCACCAGGCGGTGGTGGGCCTCCGCAGTAGGCCCGGCAGGAGCTGCCTGATCGGCTCGGCTGTCCGGACGGGAGGTCCGCGGTCGTGCGTTGTTCCGTACTTCTGAGGCGTCCGCGTGATTTCTCTGTTCTTCCGCACGATGCAGCTGGGTTTCAAGAGCCTGCTGCTGCACAAGCTCCGATCCGCTCTGGCGATGATCGGTATCCTCATCGGCGTGACGGCGGTCATCTGGCTGGTCGCGCTCGGTGAAGGCGTCAGTGAGCAGGCGCAGCGCCAGATTCAGGAACTCGGGGCACGTAATGTCATCGTCAAGAGCGTCAAGCCGGCGACGACCGGGGGTGGTGAAGGCGGCATGATCGCCATTTACGGCCTGACGACTGACGATTATGACCGTGTCATGACGATCGACATGGTGCAGCGGGCTGTGCCCATGCGAGAGACTTCGCGCGAGGCGCGTCATGCCGACTGCCTGCTGGAAGTGCAGTTGATCGGCTGCACTCCGGCCTATTCGCAGATTAACCATCTCGATATGCAGCAGGGCCGGTTTCTGGAAGGCCGGGACACTCTGGAAAAGGCAAACGTCTGCGTGCTGGCGGCTGGTGCGGCGACGGAGCTGTTTCCGCTGGAAAATCCGATCGGCCAGCGTGTGCAGATCGACCTCGACTTCTACACCGTCGTTGGTGTGACACGCGAACGCAGCGCGTCGGCTTCGATCGGCAGCAGTCTGATCGGTCGCGAGTACAACAAGGACATCTACATTCCGTTTGACACGTTCCGGGCGCGGCTCGGTGACGAGATCATCACGGCGACTTCCGGGACACGTTCCGGGGAACTCGTCGAAATCAGCCAGATCACCGTGACGGTCGACGAAATCGAAGACGTTGAAGAGGTCGCCGACATCATTGGCATTCAGCTCGAACGGTTTCACAAGGAAGCTGATTACTCGATCGTTGTGCCGAAGGAATTGCTGCGCCAGGCCAAGATGTTGCGTTCGCTGTTCAACGCGCTGCTGGTGCTGATCGCGGGCATCTCGCTGATCGTCGGCGGCATCGGCATCATGAACATCATGCTGGCGACCGTGACTGAGCGAACCCGCGAGATCGGCGTGCGTCGCGCTCTTGGCGCGAAGCGAGCCGACATCATCACCCAGTTCCTGGCCGAGACGATTGTGCTGACGGGTCTCGGCGGGCTGCTGGGCGTCGCCGCCGGCTTCCTATGCGGCCCGTCGGTTGCCGCCGCTCTGTGGGGAGTCGAGAACTGGCTGCCCGATATGTGGCGTTCCCTGCCGCCGACGATTCGCGACCTCGAGCCAATCATCGCCAGCTGGTCGGTCATCGCGGCCTTCTTCATCTCGGTCGGCGTCGGTGTCCTCTTCGGTATCTACCCGGCTCGCCGAGCTGCCTTGATGGACCCGATCGAAGCCCTGCGCCACGAGTAAGCGGCCTGTCTGGCTGCCACAGAGTGGGGCGAGTAACGCGAGGCCCAGTATCGCGGCTGTCGCTCCGTCTGACCGAAGACTTTGGCCCGGGACGGATTCCACGTACGCTGCCGTCGGAACACCGCGACGGCAATCTGGTGGCGGGTTAAAGCTCACCGAAGTCGCCGTCGTGCCTGACTCAATCCGAATGCGGACTGGAGGCTCAATGGCTCGGCAATCCACGTCTTCCTGCGACACGATCGGACTGACGCGACGTTGTTTTCTGGTTGGTGCGGCGGCATCTGTTGCGCTGTCGTCGAACGTTCGGGTATTGCTCGGCAGGGACGATGGCCCACTGGCTGAGTTGGCGGGTGAGGTTGGAGTCACGACGTCGTCGTTCTCCGGGCACCTCGTTGCGAACCTGAAGAAGCCCGGCCAGTTTACGTTGCTGGAGCTGCCGAGGATTCTGCGTGACGAACTCGACATGCGAGTGATCGACCTCAACACGTCGTCGCTGGGACGCGTGGATAAGGCCTGGCTGGATCAGGTGCGGAAGGCGGTCGACGACGCGGGGTGCGTGCTGACGAATCTCAAGATGAATCAGGGTGGGCTGGACATGAACAGTCCGGACGCTGCTGTTCGAGAAAAGGCTCTCGCCGAGTATCGCGGTTCGATCGATGCCGCGGCGCATCTTGGAATTCCATACGTTCGTCCGCTGCCCCTCAAGGAGCGTCCGGACATGGCGATTCACGTTTCGTCGTACCGGGCTCTTGCCGATTACGGAGCGGAACGCGGCGTCAAACTGCTCGTTGAGAATTACGGCTGGATGGAGTCCGATCCTCAGTCCGTGCCGAAGCTGGTCAAGGCGATTGATCGCGACGTCGCCGCGACTCCGGACACGGGTAACTGGGAAAACGACGATGTCCGGTATGCCGGCCTGAAGGCGGCGTTTCCGCACGCGGTGAGCTGCGACTTCAAGGCTCGGACGCTCGGTCCCAACGGCGAGCACGCTCTGTATGATCTGAAACGCTGCTTCGAGGCCGGCTGGGAGTGCGGTTTCCGCGGTCCGTGGTGCCTCGAACACGCTCACTCCGATCGCACTCAGTTGTTCAAAGACCTGATTGTTCTTCGTGATCAACTGCGCGGCTGGATGAAGGCCGCCGGCGCGTAGGTGTCTGTTGGCCTGCCAATTACTTCTGCCTGATTTTTCTTCCCACTGGATTTCCCACCGATGACTGCAGCCAGTTCAAAAATCGAACAACTCTTTCGCGACCGCTTCAGCCGTTCCTCTGAACTCTACGAACGATCGAAGAGCCTGTTTCCCAGCGGCGTGACGCACGACTCGCGATACCTCAAACCGTTTCCAATCTTCGCCGACGAAGCGAGCGGGTCGCGGAAGACCAGCGTTGAAGGGCATTCGATCGTCGACTACTGGATGGGGCACGGCGCGATGCTGCTCGGGCATTCGCATCCGGCGGTTGTCGAAGCTGTGCAGCAGCAGGTTGCCCGGTCGACGCATCCGGGATCGTGCCATCAGCTCGAACTGGAATGGGGCGAGCGAGTACAGAAATTCGTCCCGTCTGCCGAGATGCTCCGTTTCACGAACAGCGGGACCGAAGCGACGCTGATGGCGCTGCGTGTCGCGCGGATCGTCACGGGCCGCAACAAGGTGGTGAAATTCGCCGGTCACTTTCATGGCTGGCACGACAGTCTGATCAACTCGTCCGCACCGCCGCACGAAGGCGACTCACAGGACCCCGGTGTCACCGACGGAGTTTATGAGGACATCATCATCATCCCGCCGAACGATCCGCTGGCTCTGGAAGCGGCGATCGACGAGCACGAGCCAGCGTGCGTGATTCACGAAGGCAACGGTGCCCGGTGGGGAGTCGCTCCGACTCGGCCTGAATTCCTGCAGGACGTCCGTCGTATCACCAGCGAGAAGAACACGATCTTCATCCTCGACGAAGTGATCACGGGCTTTCGCGTTCATTCCGGCGGATTCCAAAGTGTCTGCGGCGTCGTGCCCGACATGACGACGATGGCCAAGGTCCTCGCAGGTGGTCTGCCGGGCGGCTGTCTCGCCGGTCGAGCTGACCTGATGCAGGTCCTGGCGTTTGACAACCCGCTCGGTCGCAAGATGAAGCATCCCGGTACGTACAACGCGAACCCACTGTCGGCTGCTGCCGGCGTTGCGGCGCTCGATCTTGTCGCGACTGGCGAGCCATCCCGGCAGGCGAACGAAGCGGCGGCAGCGGTCCGAGCAGCGGTGAATCAGGTCTTCACTGAGAAGTCAGCCCGCATGGTTGCGTATGGAGCGTTTTCGGCGATCAAGATCCTTGCCGACTACGACGGACCTCGACCGGACGGTGACGACTTCGTTCCGTTCGACGGTGACTGGCGACAGCTCGACCGTTCATTCGACAAGGCGTTCGGCCACGCGTTCCGCTGTGCGTTGCTGCTCGGCGGAGTCGACTGGATGGGCTGGGCCGGCTCAACGTCGCTCGCTCACGACAGCAGCGATGTTGAGCAGACCGCGACCGCGTTCGCACAGGCGGTTGACCTGCTTCGCGAAGACGGGTTTGATGTCTGACGGTGACAGGCTGTCCTCAGCGCAAAGTCGCAGAGGTGCAAAGGATTGCAAAGGTCGATCGCGTCAGAATCTACTTTGACATGGACAATTTCATGGCGGCTTCATCCAGTCAGAATTCGGTTTCCGGTCGTCCCGCTCCGCCGCCTTTGCCGGAGTCGCCGATCGACGTCACGCAGACGCATCTTGTTCGCGAGTTCAAGCTCGACGTCGCGTTGACGACCTGCCGAATCGATCCGCTTGGACGCTTTGCTTTTGCCGGAGCCGAGGACTTCAACGTCTATCGCTGGCCGCTGGCCGGGCCGACTGATGCAGTCACGAAGTTTGTCGGCCACGAAAGCTGGGTGCGGTGTCTCGATTTTTCGCCCGATGGCCAGTGGCTTTACACCGCCGGCTACGACGACCGGATCGGCATCTGGCGAACCGACGCGACCGAACCGATGCCTGAGAAATTCATCGACGCACACCGCGGCTGGGTGCGGTGGGTGCGAGTCAGCAATGACGGCACACGGCTCGTCTCCTGCGGCAATGACAATCTGCTGAAGTTGTGGAGTCTGCCCGACGGAAATCTCATTCGCGAATTCAAAGGGCACGAGCGGTATCCGTACGCGGTTGTGTTTCACCCGGACCAGAAGCGGCTGGCATCGTTTGACCTGATGGGCACGGTCAAGGAGTGGGACATCGAATCCGGCGAGTGTTTGCGGACGATGGACGCGAAGATCATGTGGGGATTCGATCAGAAGTTTAGAGCGGACATGGGCGGCGCTCGCGACATGACGTTCACGCCTGACGGAAGCCACCTGGCCGTGGCCGGGCTGACCGAAGTGACGAACGCCTTCGCCGGCGTCCACAAGCCGATGGTCCTGATGATCGACTGGGAGACCGGCAAGCAGGCGTACCAGTTCAAGGACGACGCCTACAAAGGCATGGTCTGGGGCCTGCGCTTTCACCCGGAAGGTTTCGTCATCGCGACCGGTGCTCCGCAGGGCGGCAATAAGGGCACCGTCTGGTTCTGGAAGCCTGGCGAAGAGAAGCCGTTCCACACGGTTACTCTGACGCACTGTGCCCGAGGCCTCGACCTGACTCCCGACGCCCGTCAAATGGCGATCCCTCAGTTCGACGGCAAACTCTGCGTTTATGAACTCGCGGCGGCGGTATCAGTGGGGTAGCTGCAACGTCGAAGTCGAATGGAAAACGAGACCGTACGGTCGGTCCGAATGTTGAGACCCGGACACTGAATGCCAGTCATCCAGTCCTGCTCAATTTTGATTGAACGCAACGAACCTTCGATGTCTGCAACCGCTGCTCACACTGCTGAGACCCGGCCTCTGCCGTTGCGGCGGCGGGCTGATCTGACGTGTCGCGAGCAGCAGTTTGGCGGGACGACGTTCTGGCACGTCAAGGATCCGATCGCGCTCCGCTACTTCCAGCTCAAGCCGGAAGAGTACGCGGTGCTGCAGATGCTCGACGGCACCGTTTCGCTGCGCGACATCCGGCGGCGCTTCGAGCAGCAGTTTGCTCCGCAGCGGATCGCTCCGATGCAACTGCAGTCGTTTCTCGGAATGCTGCACAGCTCGGGCCTGATCGTGTCCGAGACGCCCGGCCAGGCCGAGCATCTGCTGGAACGATCGCAGCAGCAGGCCTGGCGTAAGGTGCTGTCGGCTGTGTCGAGCGTCCTCGCGATCCGGCTGCCGGGGTTCGATCCGCATCGCTTTCTGAACTGGCTGACTCCACAGTTGCGGTTTGTGTTTTCGCCGGTCTCCGTGACGCTGTGTTTTGCGCTGATGCTCGGAGCGCTGCTGCTTGCCGGGCTGCAGAGTGACGCTCTGGCGGCGCGGCTGCCTCGTTTTCACGAGCTGTTTTCGGCGAGCAATCTGTTCTGGCTGGCGGTAACGCTCGGCGCGACAAAGGTGCTGCATGAACTTGGACACGCGGTCGCCTGCCGGCACTTCGGAGCGGACTGCCACGAGATGGGGCTGATGCTGCTGGTGTTTACGCCGTGCCTTTATTGCAACGTCTCGGATGCGTGGATGCTGCCCAAACGCTGGCAGCGGATCGCGATCAGTGCCGCGGGCGTTTATGTCGAGCTGGTGCTGGCGTCGGTGTGCCTGTTTTTGTGGTGGTTCTCGGTGCCGGGGCCGTTCAACGCGGCGTGCCTGAACGTCGTGCTGGTCTGCTCGGTGTCGACGGTCCTGTTTAACGGCAACCCGCTGCTGCGCTACGACGGCTACTACATCCTGTCGGACCTGGTCGAGATTCCAAATCTGCGGCAACAGGCTGGAGCACTGATCCGCAACGCGCTGTCGCAATGGTTTCTCGGGACCGAGATCGGCAATCAGCGATTGCTGCCCGAACGGCGCCGAGGTTTTCTGATCGGCTGGTCGCTGGCGGCGCTCGGTTACCGAGTTGTCGTTGTGTGGAGCATTCTCTGGTTTGTCCACGCGGTGCTGAATCCGTACGGTCTGCAGTCACTGGCGGCAGCGGTCGGCATTGTCACCGTTACCGGTATGATTCTCGGCCCGCTGGTGCAG
>JAPOLP010000444.1 GCA_029977045.1 Planctomycetota bacterium | reverse complement strand
CTTCTCCGTAGAACGGACTTCAGTCCGTTTCTGCCTGGTGAACGGACTGAAGTCCGTTCTACGGGAACATGATCGCTCTGGCACAAACTGATCCCTCGCTGTTCGACCGCGAGCGGACCGGGCACAATCGGCTCCTGATACGACCTCAACTTCAGGAGCCGTTTTTCATGCGCCGCATCCGTCTCGCTGTTCTGCCCTCGCTCTCTCTGGCCCTCAGTCTCTCCCTCGCTCCGTCACAGTCCCCCGCCAGCGAACCGGAACCCAAACCCGCCGGCAAGGTGATCTTCGAGGACGACTTCAACCGCGACGAATCGACGCCCGACAAGGAAGAGATCGGCAACGGCTGGACAACCAACAGTGCCTGGCGGGCGAACGGCAAGAAGCAGGTCGACCTCGCCGACGGTGCGATGCACGTCACACGAGTGCCGGAAGCGGACCACGGCGTCGCGATCTTTCAGAAGGTCGAGTTTCAGGACGGCATCGTTCAGTTGCGGTTCAAGCTCAGCAAGGGCGACGACCTCGGCCTCGACTTCGTCGACCGCGAACTGAAGTCGGTTCACGCCGGCCATCTCTGCATCGCCCGAGTCCGCCTCAACAGTCTGCAACTGACGGACTCAAAAACCGGCACCATGGACAACAAGATCCGCGAGCGCCGTCTGGCCGGAGACAAGTCACCCGAACTGGCTGCGTTGCTGAAGACGAAGACTGCCAGCTTCCCAATCGACCTGAAACCGGACACCTGGTACGAACTGCGGGTCTTCGTCACCGGCGACGTCATGCGAGCCATGATTGACGGCAAGGTGATCGGCGATTTCCAGTCCCCCGGCATCGGCCACCCGACCAAGCGAATGATCACGCTGGCCGTCAACAAGTCCGCCTGGGTCGATGACGTCAAGATCTGGAAGCAGAAGTAGTCGCTGGACAGCGTCACATTTGTAGAACTTGTCCGCCGGGCAACTCGCTGTGACGTCGCCGCGCAACTCTGGTAGGCTGTCGGAAATCGTTATCGATCTCTCCCGGCGATTCGTTCGCCGAACCCGCCCGCTCTGGAGCTTCCTGCCATGCGATCGCCACTTCGCCTCGCAGTTCTTTCCGGTCTCGCGCTGATCGTTGCCGCATCCGTCAACCGGGCCGCTGACTCGCAAACCGGGAAATCGGCAGCCGGCGGCGCGACTGTCGATTTTGAACGCGACATTCTGCCGATCCTCGAAACGCACTGTCTCGACTGCCACAACCGCGACGACCGCGAGGGCGGGCTGCGGTTCACCGAGCCGAAGGACCTGCTGCGGCTGAACGACTCGGGAATCCCGGCGGTTGTCGAGGGCAAGCCGGGCGAAAGCGAGCTGATTCGCCGCGTGACTGTTCGAGGCGATGAGCAGATGCCGCCGGAAGGCGACCCGCTGAGTAAGGCCGAGGTCGAGAAGCTCAAACAGTGGATCGACGCCGGACTGCCGTGGCCGGAAGAGCTGATCGTTCGCGAGCGGCACTGGGCTTACGAACTGCCGCAGAAGGCTCCGCTGCCGGAAGTCTCGAACGCAAAGTGGCCGCGCAACGAGATCGACTGGTTCGTGCTCGCAAAGCTGGACGAAGCCGGGATGCAGCCGTCGCCGGAGACCGACCGGGCGAGACTGCTGCGCCGCGTCTATCTCGACCTGATCGGTATCCCGCCGTCGCCGCAGGAAGTCGACGCGTTTCTGGCCGACGATTCTCCGCAGGCGTACGAACGCGTTGTCGATCAGCTGCTGGCCTCTCCGAAGTACGGTGAGCGCTGGGCACGGCCGTGGCTCGACCTCGCTCGCTACGCGGACTCGAACGGCTTCCAGGCGGACCAGTTCCGCAGCATGTGGGCGTTCCGCGACTGGGTCATCAAGTCAATTAACAAGGACATGCCGTACGACGAGTTCACGATCGAGCAGATCGCCGGCGACCTGCTGCCCGACGCGACGGCCGACCAGAAGATCGCGACCGGGTTCCACCGCTGCACGACGTGCAATGTCGAAGCCGGCGTCGATCCGGAAGAGAACCGCGTCAATCAGATCGTCGACCGAGTCAACACGACCGGCACGGTGTGGCTCGGCACGTCGCTCGAATGCGCCCAGTGCCACAACCACAAGTACGACCCGTTCACGATGCGGGACTACTACCAGCTCTTCTCGTTCTTCAATCAGACGCCGCTCGAAGTAAAGCTGACCAGCGGCGTCACGTACGACTTCTACGGCCCGACAATGGACCTGCCGCTGACGCCCGAGCAGCAGAAGCAGCGGGCCGATCTCCAGCCGCAGGTGGAGCAGGCCGAGCAGCAGCTCAAGGCACGTCTCACCGAACTCGACAAATCCCAAACCGAGTGGGAACAGAAACTGGTCGCAACCCTCGGCACGCAGCCCGAGTGGCACGTCCTCAAGCCAACCGACTTCAAATCCGAAGCCGGAGCGACGCACACGGTGCTCGCCGATCAGTCGATCCTCGTCGGCGGCAAGCTCGACGAGAACGACTCGTACTCGGTGACGGCTCGAACCGAGCTACGCGGCATCACGGGCTTCCGTCTCGAAGCACTCTTAGATGATTCGCTCCCCGGCAAAGGTCCGGGACGGCAGACGCAGGGCAACCGGGCGAACTTTGTGATGACCGAGTTCCGCGTCAAAGCCTGCCCGTGCGAGGATGATTCGGTCGACGTGACGCCGGTCGGGCTCCACTCAGCGAAAGCCGACGTTTCGGCGTCGAAGTACGAACCGGCGACCGCGATCGACGGCGACGACAAGACCGGCTGGTCAATCCACACCGAAGTTCACAAGCCGCACGAGATCACATTCCTGACCAGCGAACCGATCGGCTTTGAAGCCGGGACACGGCTGAAGTTTGAACTCGACTTCAAGCTCGGAATGAAACGCTCGCTCGGTCGCTTCCGCCTTGTCGCGATGACCGGTGATCCGTCGAGCGATTCGCTACCCGCCGAAGTGCTGGCGATTATCAAAAAGCCCGCTGAAGAACGCTCGAAGAAATAACGCCAAAGGCTCGTCGAGTTTCGGCGGGAGCAGGACGGCGCGGCGAAGCAGCTTCGCACTCAAGTCGACTCGCTGAAGAGGCAGCTCAATCAGGTCCAGCCAGAGACGACGCTCGTCATGATCGAACAGGACGAAGCCCGCACGACGAACATTATGAAGCGCGGCGAGTTCCTCAACAAAGGCCCCGAGGTAAAGTCCGACACGCCGGAGTTCCTTCACGCGTTCTCGCCGAGCCTGCCACGGAACCTGCTCGGTCTGGCAAAGTGGCTCGTCGATCCGCAGAACCCGCTGGTTGCCCGCGTCACGGTCAATCGCTGGTGGGCTGAGATCTTCGGACAGGGCATCGTCGAAACACTCGAAGACTTCGGCACGCAGGGCGAAGCACCGACGCATCCACAGTTGCTCGACTGGCTGGCAGTCGACTTTGTCGAAAACGGCTGGTCGATGAAACACATCCACCGGCTGCTGGTCATGTCAGCGACGTACCGGCAGTCGTCGCGTCTCACACCGGAACTGCTTGAGAGCGATCCGAAGAACAAACTGCTCGGCCGAGCAAACCGGCTGCGACTGCCGGCTGAAACGATCCGCGACAACGCACTCGCCGCCAGCGGCCTGCTGCAGAACAAAATGTTCGGCGAACCGGTTTACCCGCCGCAGCCAGACGGCATCTGGCGGCACGTCGGTCGCAACGCTCCGAAGTACGACACTTCAACCGGCGTCAATCGCTTCCGTCGCGGCATTTATACGGTGTGGCGGCGAGGTGCCCCGTACGCCAGCTTCGTCAACTTTGACGCGACCGACCGCGGCGTCTGCACGGTCAAACGCTCGCGGACCAACACGCCGCTGCAGGCGCTCAATCTGCTGAACGATCAGGCGTACGTCGAACTGGCGTTCGGCCTCGCCGAACGGGTGCTTACCGAGCAACCGAAAACCGACGACGCAGCCCGGCTCGAACACGCTTTCCGCTGCTGCCTGGTCCGCAAACCAACCGACGACGAACTGAAGGTGCTGCAGGCGGTCCTCGCCGACGAACGAGCAAACCTGGCTGCCGACCCGGCTCAAGTAGAAACGCTGAACGCCCACTGGTCGCCAAAGTCAAAGCTCGACGAGACAGAACTCGCCATCTGGTTCCGCGTTGCCGAAGTGCTGCTGAATCTCGACGAAATGATCACACGCGGCTGACACGACCGGTCGCGATTGCGTCATACGTCGTCGAGCCTCGGTTCCTCTCTGTCGTACGACCACAGGACGATTGCCAGGAAACAGCTCATTGTCGGTCATTTTTGTGGCGAACGTAACGTCATGTTTGCGGTGGCCCAAAGTCAGCCGTCACGGAGTGCGATGCGAGCGACACATGACACGCCTCGCCGAGCGTTCCTGTTTTCCGGAGCTGATTGGTCCCGCCGACGTGAGCACAGTCAACCAGAAGCCGATCATCTGCCAAAGTCGCGACTTGATTCAACCACGGCCGCTGGTCGTTGACGCCTGCTTCCCGAGTCATCCGACGCCGGGTAAACTTCCGCCGCTCATCGTCTTAATGGAGGCCCGTCAGTCGCGGCCCCCTGGCGGACGAGTCGGCGATTCCGTTCCGTCCGTCAGTCTCCACGAGGACCTGAGATGACCACGTTGCGTTCCCTGAGGTTTGCTGTCGCGTTTCTTGTTGTTGCGTCGTCGCTGTCCGCTCGGGCGGATGTCCGGCTGCCGAAGATCTTCAGCAGCAATATGGTGCTGCAGCGAGGGCTGGCCGCTCCGGTCTGGGGCTGGGCAGCGGCGGGTGAGGAAGTCACGGTCGAGTTCGCCGGATCAAAGCAGACCGCAACCGCCGATGCCAAAGGCCGCTGGGAAGTCCGGCTTGCTCCGCAGGAAGCGAATGAGAACGGCCAGACGCTGACGATCGCGGGTAAGAACCGGATCGAACTGACCGACGTGCTCGTCGGCGACGTCTGGATCTGCTCGGGCCAGTCGAACATGGAGTGGTCGCTGAACAGTGTGACCAACGCTCAGGAAGAAATGGCCGCCGCGAATCATCCGTTGATTCGACTCTTCGACGTGCCGGGCCACACGACGTCTCCGCTGCCGAACGACGACGTGCCCGGCGGGCAGTGGACTGCCTGCTCGCCGCAGTCGGCTCCAGGTTTCTCAGCCGTCGGTTACTTCTTCGCTCGCAGCTTCCACAAGGAGACTGGCATCCCGGTCGGCCTGATCGGAACAAACTGGGGTGGGACTCGCATCGAACCCTGGACGCCGCCGGTTGGTTTTCGCAACGTGCCGGAACTGAAGGACCTGTCCGCTCAGGTCGACCGCTTCGACGTGACGACCGACGCTGGCAAGGCAACGTGGCAGGCTTATCTGAAGCAGGTTGATGACTGGACGGCGGCCATGCGTGCGAAGCTGCAGAACGGCGAAGCGGTCAGCCAGCCGCCAGCCGTGCCCGGCTACACGAACGGCGGTGATCCGACAGCGATCT
>JAPOLP010000362.1 GCA_029977045.1 Planctomycetota bacterium | reverse complement strand
GCTGCCCAGACTGCCGCTCTCTCAGGAGGGCCGTCAGATGAAGGATCAGATTCTCCGCACGCTCAACCTGTTTCACGAGCCCGGCAGCGTTGTCGAACTGAGACTCATTGGTCTGAAAAACGGTCGATACAGGCCGTCGAACGCCAGTGGATACTTCACCGACTTCGAAAAGGCAGCTGAGCTGGCGGCTCATTACGAATCGACGCGGCAGCCCGAGAGCATCTGCTTCACGATTAACAGCATCAATCCACGGCTGCTGGCACGCAGCCCGGAACAGATCACAGAGCATCTCTCGAAAACCACCAGTGACCACGACGTTATCCGTCGACGCTGGCTGCTGGTGGACGTCGACCCAGATCGTCCTTCCGGGGTTTCATCAACTCAGGAAGAACTTGAAGCCGCCCGGTCTGTCGCTCAGCAGGCACGCGACTGGCTCATCGAACGTTTCTGTTTTCCCGAGCCCATTGAGGCGATGAGTGGCAATGGCTGGCACCTGATGTTTCCGATCGATCTTCCGAACTCCCCGGAGAGCACGGTGACGATCGCGAAAAATCTACAGGCAATCGCCGCTCGGTTCGGCGGTGGCGACACCGGAGTCTCTGTTGACACGTCAGTCAGCAACGCCGCACGCGTCGCGAAGCTATACGGCACGATGGCCCGTAAAGGTCACGAGATGCCCGGTATTCCGCATCGACGCAGTGAGATTGTTCATGTTCCCGACTCGCTTAAAAACTCCAATCAGGAAGGGGGAACCCGATGAACCGCAATCCCGCAACCGCGTCCGCCCTGCGGGCGCTCTCAGAACAGGCTCCCGCGTCTCACACACCTGCCAGCCGAGGTCCTCGGTCGACAAGACACCTTGATGTCTCCAAATGGCTGACGGATCACGATGTCGAGCACAGCATCAAAGAGGCGAAGACCGCCGACGGTCGCGACGTCTTTGTGCTGAAACGCTGCCCGTTCAACGAGGAGCATGGTTCTCGCGGCGAAACCGTCGTCATGCAGGCTCCTGATGGAAAAGTCTCCTTCAAATGCCAGCACAGTTCCTGTTCCGAGTACGGATGGAAGGACGTACGTGAAAAGGTCGGCGATCCGGTGCAGGCGACCACAGGCACGACCTACGCTCCACAACTGATGACATCCAGTGAGTTTGCTGAGGCTGATTTTCGTCAGGAATACCTGATCAGGCACGTTCTCGTGGCTGCGCAGCCCTGTATTGTGGGTGGTCCCAAAAAAGCTCTCAAAACCGGCATCCTGACCGATCTGGCGATCAGTCTCGGAACCGGCACGCCGTTTCTTTCGCATGAGTCTTTTGAAGTTCCCAATCAGGTCCGCGTCCTGTTTCTTTCAGGAGAAAGCGGCGGTTTCAAAATTCGAGCATCTGCTCAAGCGGCTGTGGAGCAACGAGGACGCAACCTCAAGGATGCTGACATCCTGTGGGGCTTCGAGCTTCCGCAGCTGGCGAATCGAGCCCACCTCGACGATATCGCCGAGCTGATCGAAAAACGTGAAATCCATGTCCTGATTATTGATCCGGCCTATCTGTGCCTGCTCGCCGGCGGTCAGAGCATCAACGCTGCTGACGTGTTTGCAATGGGCAGTCTGCTGCGGGATGTGGGCCGTATCGGCGAGCAGACGGGCTGCACGCTGATCCTCGCCCACCACACAAAGAAAAAGCATCCCAAAGAACGGCTGCAGTCCACCGACCTCGACGATCTCTCCATGAGCGGATTCGCTGAGTGGGCCCGCCAGTGGCTTCTGCTGGGCCGCAGATCGCCATATCAGTCGGACGGCACACATGAGCTGTGGCTCAATGTCGGTGGCTCAGCGGGCCATAGTGGGGCCTACGTGGTGACTGTGGACGAGGGCGATGAAAACGCTCGCCTCTGGCTGCCCATGGTCGATTATGCCAGTCACTACATTGAACAGGCGAATCTGGAGAAGTCCACACTCAGAGCTGAGAAACGCATCGGGAGTATCCAGAACTGCATCCTCGAAACCCTGAAGTCGTTACCCGGCGGCGAGACGCAGAGTGTGCTTCGCGAAGCCTGCAAGCCGCAGCCCAGCTCGAGCGAGATGAACCTGCTGCTCGCCGGACTCGTCGAGAGGGGATGCCTGAAGCGCTGCAGCGTCGTGAAAAACGGACGCGAATACCCGGGCTTCACAATCCCTGATGTTCCCTTTTGACTGCGTGACTCGGTTGACTCGGTAACTGAGTCGGTCACCGACCTGGCCGGATGAGGCGATCAGTCAGTGGGTGGGTAGGCCTATTTATAGGCCTACCCACTGACTGACCGACTGACCGGCTGCTTCTTTCTGATCGATGACTTCGAAAACATTGAAGTTCACCGACTCACCGGGTGAGGTTGGGGGATCTTTTTCAGACCGTGGGCCGTACAATGCACGGCCCACGACCAGACAAGGGTTAATTCCATGGGATCACTCAGACGCAAAACGGCAACTAAACCCCTGCCCGGCAACGCATCGCTGATCACGAAAAAAGGCGAACAGCTTGCGCAGTGGACTGATCGCCGCGGGAAACGTAAGACCGCACCCACAATCATCGGCAGGGATGGGCTGCCGCGAATTGTCGTGCAGAGCGGCAGATGGCTCGCAAAATTCCGCGACGGCGACGGGATCCTTCGGGAAGTGTCGACCGGCTGCAAAGACAAGGGAGCCGCTCAGGCCGTACTCGCAGGGCTCGAACGGCGGGCGGAACTGATTCGGTCGAATGTCATTACAGCGACAGAAAACGCTATTGCCGACCACGCAGTAGCGGCGATCGCCGATCATTTCGACGCTTATCGACAACACCGGATCACGCAAGGACTGAATCGCACGCGCATAAGGAATACGCAATCACGACTTGAGCGGCTCGCAAAGGAATGCGGGTTTCATCGACTGATCGACCTCTCAGGCGACACACTGACTCGCTGGCTTGCGGAACAACTCAGCGTGGGAATGGGGGCCGGTACACGAAACGAATATCGGGCCGAAATGGTCGCATTTGCAAACTGGTGCATCCGCAGTGGTCGCCTCGCCTCGAATCCATTCAACGATGTGCCGAGGGCGAATGCAAAAGCAGATCCTCGGCGAAAACGTCGAGCCCTCACCGAAGCCGAACTGGACCGACTGTTACACGTTGCCTGCTTTCGGCCACTGGCTGAGTACGGGCGCGAGACTCAGTCGGTCGAGGCCGAAACTGTCTCTAAGCCAAAACGATCGAATTGGACTCAGAAACCACTCACCTACGACGGCCTAGAAGCCGCTGTCACGCTCGCCAGGGAACGGCTGGCAGGTAACCCTGAATTTGTCTCCAAGCTCGAAGAGCGAGGACGTGAGCGGGCTCTCGTTTATCGGACGCTGATACTGACCGGGTTGCGGAGAGGAGAGCTGGCGTCTCTGACAATCGGCTCGATCGAACTCGACTCACCGACACCATTTGCAAGGCTCGCTGCTGGTGACGAGAAGAATCGGCGGGGCTCAGACATCCCGTTGCGTGCTGACCTGGCAAGCGAGCTCCGTAACTGGATCGAAGATCGACGTAATGACTTTGACGGAAGCTTCGCCGAATTTAATGCACTGCCGCTGCTGTCGGTTCCGGCGAGTCTGGTCAAAGTTCTGAACCGTGACCTCGCGGCTGCCGGCATATCGAAGACCGATGATCGTGGTCGTGTGGTCGATGTACATGCAATGCGAATGACGCTGGCCACGATGTTGAACAAGGCTGGAATTGCTCCACGAACCGCTCAGGAGATCATGCGGCACAGCGATATCCGGCTGACAATGGAGACCTACACTGATGCAAAAATGCTCGACGTGAGTGAGGCACTGGATTCGCTTCCGAGTCTGACTAGGAAGGCCGACCGCCGGGAGCCCGTCCGGCCTACCGCAAAAGACCAGAATGCTCTCCGAAAGTTTCCCCCTCTATTTCCCCCAAAAGCTGGCCACCAAGGGCAAAAAGAGTCATTTCCTGTCAATTCAGGGGGTGACCTGAGATCTCGCTCGAATGGCA
The DNA here is from genome assembly GCA_029977045.1 of Planctomycetota bacterium. Lineage (GTDB taxonomy): Bacteria > Planctomycetota > Planctomycetia > Planctomycetales > Planctomycetaceae > JAPOLP01. The sequence continues at coordinate 2,227 of JAPOLP010000362.1, read as the reverse complement.
GTAGGCCGGTCGAGAAATGCTCAAAACCAACGGAAAAAGCCCTGTCGGACGGTGTTTCCGACAAGGCTCTCAAGGTGGGGGCGAAGGGACTTGAACCATCGACCTCTGCATGGCGAACGCAGCGCTCTCCAAGCTGAGCTACGCCCCCCTTTGTTGGGCGGCAGATTAGCGCGGGGCTGGGGGGAATTCAAGGCGCGGTGCGAGGGCTTTCGAGTGCTCGCGATCCTGCGCAGCCAGCTAACGACAGCGAGTCATCGGACATCGAGCACTCGCTGCAGGCAGGAACCCGTGATCGAGTCGGGCGACTGCTGAAGCTCGGCAGGCGTTCCCGTCGCAACGATGCGGCCTCCATTCGGGCCGGCATCGGGACCAAGATCGATGACGTGGTCGGCGGCGAGAATCACGTCGCGGTGGTGCTCGATCACGATCAGCGAATGGCCAGCAGTGAGCAGGCGGCGGAAGCAGTCGAGCAGAGTCTGGACGTCTTCCGAATGCAGTCCCGTCGTCGGTTCGTTGAGGATCAGCAGGTTGCCGGCTCCTCTGGTCGCTGCCAGGTGGCCAGCCAGTTTCAGACGCTGAGCTTCGCCGCCAGACAAGGTCGACAGTGGCTGGCCGAGAGGCAGGTAGCCGAGTCCAACGTCACGCAGTGCAACAAGTTTCTTCTGGATGCGCCGTTCGCCTCGAAAGAACGCGAACGCTTCATCGGCGGTCATCGCCAGCACATCCGCGATTGACCGGTTTCGCCAGGCGACTTCCAGAATGTGCGGCAGGAAGCGAGTCCCGTGACAGTCCGGGCAGGTCATCGTGACGTCGGCCATGAACTGCATGTCGATTTCGATAAAGCCGGTGCCCGAGCACTTCGGGCACCGACCACCTGCGTCGGTGTTAAAACTGAAATGGGCTGGAGTGAGGTTACGGTTACGAGCGTCTGGTGTGTCTGCAAACAGCGAACGAATCTCTGCGAGAATCTTCAGCCAGGTGACCGGACTGCTGCGCCGACTGGCGATGAGCGGTCGATCGTCGATCAGCTCGACGCCGGAGAGGCTGCCCGTGACGAGAAGGTCGTCGAACTCGCCGCCGACCGAGGCGGTCGCGCTGGCCACCGTGTTCGATGATTCGCGAGCAGTCTCTGCATCCAGGTGTCGACGCAGCGCCGGATACAGAGTCTGCTCAACCAGCGATGTCTTTCCCGAACCGCTGACTCCGGTCACGACGCACAGACATCCGAGTGGAAACTCCACCGAGACATTCTGCAAGGTGTGATGTCGGCAGCCGGTCAGTGACACTGAGCCGCCAACTTGTGTTGCGTGTGAGACTGCGTTGGCGCCTGGTGTCGACGTCGCCGTTTCCCGAAAGTGCTTCGCCGTTGCCGAATCGGGCTGTTCGAGCAGGCGATCGAACGGCCCGGCAAAAACAACATTGCCACCAGACGCTCCAGAACCAGGTCCGATTTCGATGACATGGTCGGCAGCTCGCGCAACGTCGGTTTCGTGTTCGACGACGACAACCGTGTTTCCCTGGTCACGCAGACGATGCAACAGTTCGATAACTCGCGACAGATCGGCTGCGTGGAGACCGCTGGAAGGTTCGTCCAGAACGAACAGCGAATTGACGAGCTGCGAACTGAGGATCGACGTCAGGGCGACCCGCTGAGCTTCGCCGCGAGACAGGTCGCACATGGCACGATTCAACTCGACGTAACCGAGACCGGCGTCCGCCAGAAAGCGGAGCCGCGGCAGAATCGCATCGAACAGGTGTCGGGTCGCAGCTTGCGTTGGCTGATCGCTCGACTGCGTGCTGAGTCTCTCGATCGTCCGTAACAGCTCCGCAACGGTGGCGCCTTCCAGTTTGGAAAGGCCGGGCCAGGTAGCCAGCGAGCTTTCGGCCTCAGTGGAAGGCAGCAGCTCATCGCCAGCTGGGCGAAGTCGAACGGCGCTGGCTGCGAGCGAAAGGCGGCTTCCAGAACACGTTCGACATCGCTTCTCGTCGACGCTGCCGGAACCGCCGCAGTCCGGACACGCTCCGTGAGGACTGCGGAAACTCAGGAGCGATGGCTCGGGTTCGGCGAAACGCGTTCCGCATCCCGAGCAGTCGCGTCGCTGCGAGAATTGTTCGAGTTGCCACAGTTGCCCATCGATACTGATTCGCTGCGCTCGCCGTTCTGATCCGTCTGAAGGGTCGGCAGATAACAGCACGACGCAGCGTCCGTCGCCGTCTCGAAAGCAGG
>JAPOLP010000980.1 GCA_029977045.1 Planctomycetota bacterium | reverse complement strand
GGGAGTGGACGAAATAGGAGCCGGAACATGCGAGTCGCGGAAGTCATTGGAAAGGTCACGCTGTCGCGGAGCCATCCTTCGTTGCGTGCTGCCCGCTGGTTAATCGGAGTCCCTCTTGATCGGGATGGATTTGAAAATCCGCAAGAGGGGCGAGGTGAACCTTTTGTGGTGTATGACGAAATCGGTGCCGGCGACGGTTCCCTGGTGGCCATCAGTGAGGGTGCCGAGGCAGCAGCTCCGTTTCATCCCGAACAAAAACCTATCGATGCGTACTGTGCGGCTATCCTCGACACACTCGTGATCGGCAACCACCGATCAGCGTAGCTGGCGAAACAGTCAGCCCAATAACGTTATGAAAGTGAGACTAAAATGAACAACCGTTGGAACAGCGGCATTCACGACCGGAATCTTAAGGCCGAGATCTGCGAAATCGGCCGTCGTGTGTACAACAAGGGATTTGCGGCAGCTAACGACGGCAACATCTCGATCCGCGTGGGTGAAAACGAAGTTCTGTGCTCACCCACCATGATCTGTAAAGGATTCATGTCCCCCGAGGACATCTGTGCAGTCGATCTAGACGGTAACCAGATTGCCGGCCAACGAAAGCGCACCAGTGAGATTCTGCTGCACCTCGCGATTATGAAGCATCGGCCCGATGTGAAAGCCGTGGTCCACTGTCATCCACCGCACGCAACGGCCTTCGCTGTCGCCAATGAAGCGATTCCGCAATGCATCCTGCCGGAGATCGAAGTCTTCATGGGCGAAGTTCCGATCGCCCCGTACGAAACGCCAGGCGGGCAGGACTTCGCGGCAACGGTCACTCCGTTCCTGAAGTCGACGAACACGATCATCCTCAAGAATCACGGAACGGTCAGCTTCGGCAAGACGCTGGAAGAGGCTTACTGGAAGACCGAAATTCTTGACGCCTACTGCCGCATCCTGCTGCTCGCTCAGCAGATGGGCCGGGTCGATTACCTCAACGAACAGAAGTCGCGCGAATTGCTGGACCTGAAGAAGAAGCTGGGCTTCGACGATCCGCGCTTCCATAACGAAGACTGCGACCTGTGCGGCAACAGTGCTTTCCGGGATGGCTACAAGGAAGGCGATCAGCCACAGAGCTGTGCCTTCGAGCCTGCTCCGACGTACCCCGGCTACCTGCAGAAGCCAACCTACGAAGGCGGCTCAGCACCGGTCGGCGGCGACATCGACAGCGAAGCTCTCGTGAAGATGATCACCGACCAGGTCATGGCCGCGATCGGCAAGTAAGCCGGTTTCGCGTTGGTTGCGGAAACTCGAAACAGCGTCGGGCATTGCCTGACTTGATGTGGAGATACAGATGAAAGTCAGCATTATTGGTGGTGGCGGGCTCGTTGGCTCTTGTGCGGCGAGCGCTCTGCAGTTCGGGCGGATCGTTCGTGAGATCGCTCTCGTCGACGTGAACCTCGAACTCGCTGAAGGACAGGCACTTGACCTGCTGCACGGGGCGTCGCTGATCAGCGATCAGAAGATTTACGCGTCCGGCACCGAAGCCGTCAAAGACAGCGACGTGATCTGCATCACGGCAGGGCTGCGTCGTAAGCCCGACGAAAGCCGGCTCGATCTGATCAACCGGAACGTGGCTCTGTTCCGCAACATTCTGGCCGACGTCAAGCAGCATGGCGTGAAGCCGTGTGCGAAGGTCTTCGTCGTCTCGAACCCGGTCGACGTGCTGACGTACCTGGCCGTCCAGGAACTCGGACTGCCGCCGGCTCAGGTGATCGGCCTCGGTACGGTGCTCGATACCACGCGGCTGCGGTCGATGCTCGCTCAGCGGCTGAACATGCCGCCGACTCAGGTACAGGCGCTGATTCTCGGCGAGCACGGTGACAGCATGGTGCCCGTCTGGTCCGCCGCTCAGGTTGCCGGCCTGCCGCTCGATAAGTACCCCGGCGTGACGCCGGCTCTGATTGCGGAAGTCGAAAAGAAGACGCGCGGCAGCGGGGCGGAAGTCATCAAGAAGAAGGGTGGAGCGGGCTTTGCGGTCGGAGCGTCGATCGCTGACGTGATTCACTCGATCGCTCTCGACCAGCACCGCATTCTGCCGGTGTCGTCGCTGCAGAACGGAGCTTACGGTCTGCGTGACGTCTGCATTTCCGTGCCGACGGTTGTCGGTAAGAAGGGCGTTGTCGAGTGCTTTGAAATCGACCTGTGGCCCAAGGAAAAGATGGCTCTGCAGAAGTCCGGCAGCGTGCTGCGCGAGACGATCGACAAGGTGCTTCGCGGCTGAGCCCGCGGATCCGGCGGGCGGCTGTTTTGACCGTTCGGCGATCCGTATACTTCCCGTGATGGATACCCAGCCGGCCCGGCTGACATCCTGAGATGTCTGCCGGGTCGTCGGCTTTTCAGACGGGATGATTTCGATGGTGACCGCCTCGACCGGAACCTACACCGTTCTTGCCAGACGCTTCAGGCCGCAGGGCTTTGCGGATGTCGTTGGACAGGGACACGTCGCCCAGGCTCTGCGAAACGCGATTCTGGCCAACCGCGTGGCGCACGCTTACCTGTTCACGGGGGCTCGCGGAGTCGGCAAGACGTCGACGGCCCGTATCCTCGCCAAAGCGCTGAACTGCCCGCACGCGGTCGACGGCAATCCGTGCAACGAGTGCGAAATCTGCGAGGGCATTGCGGCGGGCAATGACGTCGACGTACTTGAGATCGACGGTGCCTCGAATCGCGGCATCGATGACATTCGCCAGCTTCGAGCGAACGTCAACGTAAAGTCGATGCGGACGAAGTTCAAGCTCTACATCATCGACGAAGTCCACATGCTGACGAAGGAAGCGTTCAACGCACTCC
>JAPOLP010000667.1 GCA_029977045.1 Planctomycetota bacterium | reverse complement strand
CTGTTGTTCTGCCTGCACTGTGGCCTTTTCGGGGCAGCGGCTGTCATGTGTGAACAGTCGGAGTTATGGTACTTTGCATGGTGGGGGTGGCATATCCTCAGGTTAATGGCCTACGCAGTAGCGCTTTGGTTCATGAGCGTTACCAATCAACGGACGACTGCGCAGCTTCTCGCCAGTACAAGACAGCAGGAGCTGATGCGGGCCTCGCTGAACTCAGCAAACGAGTCGATGCTGACGTTCAACTCGAACGGACACATCGTCGACGCCAATCATGCGGCCTGCCTGAAGCTCGGTTACGACCGCGAGACGCTGCTTTCCATGCACGCCTGGGAAATCGAAGCGGCAGGCTCATCGTCGGGGTGGATGCAAAACTGGCGGGCGATCAGGCGGGACGAGTTTGACGTACTTGACGCTGTGTACCGCAGCAAAGCCGGCCATCAGTTTCCCGTTGAGATCTCTCGCGCACTGGTGACATTTCACGGCGAAGAATACGTCTGCGACTTCGCTCGAGACGTGTCCGAGCGGATTCAAAAAGAAGCAGCTCTGCGGAGCTTCAAGACGACACTGGAACGCATCTCCGACTGCGTTTTCATGTTTGACGCAGAAACTCTGAAGTTCACCTACGCCAACAGGCACGGCCTTGAGCATCTCGGTTACACAGCTGCCGAACTCTCTACGCTGACACCTTTGGATATCAAGCCGGACTTCACGCCAGCTCGTTTCAAGGCACTGATTCGGTCGCTGGTGAACCAGCGCAGGGACGTTGTTCGGCTTGAAACGGAACATCGCCACAAGGACGGACATCGAATTCCCGTCGAGGTCTATCTGCACTACCTGACCGACGAGGAGGGCAGGGGGCGTTTTGTGGCAACAGTTCGCGACATTGTGGATCGCCGCCACTACGAAGAGGCGCTCGAACAGGCCCGCCGGTCGGCGGAGCAGGCAAACCTCGCGAAGAGCCACTTCCTGGCCAACATGAGTCACGAATTGCGAACACCGCTCAACGGCGTTATTGGCATGACGGAGTTGCTGTCCGGGACGTCGCTGACGAATCGGCAGCGACAGTTTATTGACGCGTGTCGGAAAAGCGGTGAGTCACTGCTGCAGTTGATCAATCGAATCCTCGACTTCTCAAAGATCGAGGCTGGCAAGTTGGAACTCGACGTTCACGCCTTCGATCTGGTCCAGCTGGTCTCTGACACTGTCGACACGATGCGCTGGCGCGCTACCGAGAAGGGGCTGGCGACTCCCTGGCACGTCGACAATCTGGCCCGTCATACGTTGAAGGGAGACAGCGGTCGTGTCAGGCAGGTCCTGGTCAACCTGATCGGCAACGCGATTAAGTTCACGGAATCTGGCAGCGTGACGCTGCACGTCCGGCAGGTTGACCGAAAGGGCAAAAGCATCACTCTGCGGTTCAGTGTGTCCGATACTGGTATTGGCGTCCCGAAGCACAAGCAGGAGAAACTCTTCGAGACGTTCTCGCAGGTCGACTCATCGACAACCCGCAAGTACGGCGGAACCGGCCTGGGGCTGAGCATCTGCAAAAGCCTGATCGAAATGATGGGCGGCACGGTCGGCGTCCGGAGCGAATCGGGTACGGGTTCGACATTCTGGTTTGACCTGCCGTTTGAAGTCGCCTCGCAGGCGGATGGGCAGGCAGTCGAAGGGGCACAGCAGAACGAACAGCGTTTCAACGGACGTGTCCTTGTGGCCGAGGACAACGAGATCAACCAGATGTATATCGCGACTCTGCTGAAGAAGCTGGGCTGCGAATGCACGACGGTCGGTAATGGCCAGGAAGCCGTCGAACTGCTGCGTGAGAAGCCGTTTGACCTGGTTCTCATGGACTGCCAGATGCCGGAGATGGATGGCTTCCAGGCGACTCGGGCAATTCGCGAAACGGAAAGTGACGGCAGTGACTCGCAGCGGATCCCGATCGTCGCCCTGACGGCAAACGCCATCAAAGGCGACCGCGAACGCTGCCTTGACGCTGGCATGGACGACTACCTCAGCAAGCCGGTGCGAATCGAGGAAGTGAGCGCGGTCCTGGCGAGGTATCTGAAGTCTGCCGCACCTCCGGAATATGAGCGGTCGCCGGCAGAAATCATTGATTGCCGGGATGCCCGCGAGGGGGCAGCAACCGCTGAATCAGAAGGGCCATTGCCGATTGACCCACATGCATTGCTGGAACGCTGCGTCGGCAACCTTGAATTTGCGGAGTCACTGCTCGACGAACTCAATTCAACCGGCAGTCGTCAGGTCGAGGAGATTCGCCACTTCTCGACGCAGGGCAAAGCGACCGAAACTGCCAACGCCGCTCACGCTCTCAAAGGGGCCACGGGAATTCTTTGTGCTCAGGAACTCTGCCGGCTGGCTTCTGAGATCGAACAGGCCAGCCGCAACGAACAACTCTCTGATGTCGAAGCGATGATCCGTGACCTTTCCAAGGAAATGGACCACTGTCTTGGCAGCCTGCCGGCCGTTCGTGCTTCCATGCAGGTGATGAAAGAAAGATGCGAACAATGAAAGTGCTCGTCATCGACGATGAACCCATCGCACGTCGCACGATCGAAAATGCACTGGTGCAGGGCGGTTACGAAGTGCTCTCGGCAGTCGACGGTCGCGAGGGGCTTGAAGTTCTGCAGAACACCGGTTGTCAGCTCGTCATTACCGACTGGATGATGCCCGGCATGGACGGTCTGGAGTTCTGTAAGGCCGTCCGCAGCGGCGATCTCCCGCACTACGTCTACGTGATCATGGTCACCGCTCGCGATCACTCAGGCGATACCGTCTGCGGATTGACGGTCGGTGCCGACGACTACGTCACCAAGCCGTTTAATCCGTGCGAGCTGCTCATGCGGTTGAACACCGGTCGCCGCATCATTGGCCTGGAAAGCCGCGAGATGACGATCTTCGCGCTGGCCAAGCTCGCTGAATCTCGCGATCCGGAAACCGGTGCCCATCTGGAACGAGTTCGCGCCTACTGCCGTGTGCTCGCCCTTGAACTTCAGCAGTGTGATGACTTCTCTGACGAGATCGACGAGACGTTCGTGCGGCTGCTCTACGAAACCAGCCCGCTGCACGACATCGGTAAGGTCGCGATTCCGGATTCGGTGCTGCTCAAGCCCGGCCCGCTGACACACGACGAGTTCGAGCTGATGAAGACTCACACGATTCACGGAGCTGAAACGCTGGCTGCCGCTGCCGAGAAGTTTCCTCACGCGCGATTTCTGCAGATGGCGCACGACATCGCGATGACGCATCACGAGAAATACAACGGCACGGGCTATCCGGGCGGTCTGTCTGGCAGCGACATTCCACTTGTCGGCCGCATTGTCGCTCTGGCAGACGTCTATGACGCACTGACGTCGAAGCGAGTCTATAAGGATGCGTTCTCTCACGATCACGCGCGGGAGATCATCATGAAGGACTCTGGAACGCACTTTGATCCGCGAGTCGTCAAGGCTTTCCTGGCGACCGAAGACGCATTCATCCGCATTCGCGAGCTGTATCAGGACGAAGTGCCCACTGCCGATGAACAGCACGCGGATTCGTCAATGCTGCTTACTGCCGGAGCGAACTGACGTGACTCACGCCAGCGACGCGTTGATCTCCAGCGGGGCCTTCAGCGTCTGCAGGATCACGCAGTAGCGTTCCGCCATTTCGACCAGGCGTTCGATCTGATGTCGCGGTGCTTCGCTCTGCACGTCGAACGTCAGCTTGATCGACTCGAATCCAATCGGTGCTTCCTTCGAGACGCCCAGCGTGCCGCTGAAGTCGATGACGCCTTCCGCCGTGATCGAAGCCGACTCGATTGGAATACTCATCGCCGTGGCGACCGCCGAGAACGTCACTCCAGCACACGCAATCAACGCTTCGAGCAGCATGTCACCCGAGCAGGCCTCGTCCCCCGCCCCGCCGGCAGCCGGATGCAACCCTGAATCGACAGGCCCCGCCGCTGTGTTCAATCGGCAGGTCAGCGAGCTGACATCAACCTGCCCGGTGACGCTTAGCGTCTTGCGAGCGGATTCGGGCGACTCGCGATATTGAGCCTTCAACGGCTT
>JAPOLP010000262.1 GCA_029977045.1 Planctomycetota bacterium | reverse complement strand
GTGAAACCCGCCCAGCAGCAGACGGATCGAGTCCTTCTTGCGCTGTGACTCAACAGTTTCGACCAGCTTGACAATGCCCGGGTGAGAACAACCAACGAGCATCACAACGCCCTGCGACGTTTCGATCGCCAGCGACTGCTCCGACGGTAAGCCTTCGACAATCCCCGTAGAATGAATGCCCGGCACGACTTCAAACGGACCTGTGACACGGTTCGGCGTCATCTTCAGTGCAGTTGCCCGCCGGAATGGCTCCTCGGGGAAGCAGTCCAGGAAGTGAACCTGCATCTTCGGATTCTTCTCAAAGACCCAGTAAACGCCTCGCAGATGGTCGCCGTGCTCGTGCGAGATCACAGCCTGCTCAATCGACTCTGGATCGATCTGCATTTTCTCCAGATGTTCGAGCAGCAGGATCGGATCGCTTCCAGCGTCAAACAGAATGCGATGACCGCGAAAGTCGACGACGGCAGAAAACCCCCACGAGCGGTTCAGGTCTGCACGAGCCGATGTGTTGTCGAACACGACCCGAATCTCAAGTTCCGATGACTTCTGAGCCGGCTCCGCAGCTCGCGACTCGACCGATAGCAGTGGCACCAGAACGGCTAGGGCGACACTGATCCTGAGGGAACATCTCATGTACCGGGTCTCCTTGAGCGGGCCTCACAAATAGTTAACCCTTAAACTATCCACATGAGGAAGCCCAAATGTCAAGGACGAGGCCAGTAATTGACGGCGGTGGCCTGGCCCCTGAGTTCGTCACAAGAGGGCAACTGCCACCGGGCATGATTTGCGAGCTGCTCCTGATGCTTCGACCGTTTGACGATCGAGTGGCGTGTCCGGAAGATGCGGCGTCGTAATTATTCGCTTGTAGGACACTCTGTGAGGGTACGCGAGATGGTTCGTCGGATGACAATGCATGTGCTGCCGGGCTGGCTGGCTGTCGTGACGGTGTGCCTGTCGAACGTCACATCACAAGCCGCAGAGAAACCGCCAAACTTCGTCGTCGTCTTTACCGACGATCAGGGTTACCAGGACGTCGGGGCGTTTGGCTCGCCGGGTATTGAGACACCGAATCTCGACCGCATGGCCAGCGAAGGCGTCCGCATGACGGACTTCTATGTGTCGCAGGCTGTGTGCTCGGCGTCGCGATCGGCACTGCTGACCGGCTGCTACAACGTCCGGATTGGGATCCTGGGAGCACTCGGACCGCAGTCGAAAATCGGTATCAGCGACGACGAGTGGACCATCGCGGAAGTGCTCAAGCAGAAGGGGTACGCGACGGCGATTTACGGCAAGTGGCACCTCGGCCATCACCAGCAGTTTCTGCCGACGCGGCATGGGTTCGACGACTACTTTGGACTGCCATACTCAAACGACATGTGGCCCTTCCATCCCGGCGTTCTGCATCTGCCGATGGAAGAACGACTGAAACGCTGGCCGCACCTGCCGCTGATCGAAGGCGAGAAGATCATCAAGCGACCGGTGACTCCGGAGGACCAGACACACCTGACGACCTGGTACACCGAGCATGCCGTCAAGTTCATCGAAGACAACAAAGACGAACCCTTCTTTGTCTACGTTCCACATTCGATGCCGCACGTGCCGCTGTACGTCAGCGACAAGTTCAAAGGCAAATCGAAGCGTGGCCTGTACGGTGATGTCATTATGGAGATCGACTTGTCTGTCGGGCAGATTCTCAGCACGCTCGATCGCCTGGGGCTCGACGATAACACGCTCGTCATCTTCACGTCGGATAACGGTCCGTGGCTTTCGTACGGCAATCACGGCGGCAGCGCGCTGCCGCTTCGCGAAGGCAAAGGCACGATGTGGGATGGCGGCTGTCGCGAACCGTTCATCGCCCGCTGGCCCGGGAAGATTCCGGCTGGCATCGAGTGCAGCGAAGTCGGCGCGACGATCGACATTCTGCCGACGCTGGCGAAGCTCGCGGGAGCACCGCTGCCGAAGCATGCCATCGACGGCAAGGACATCTGGCCGCTGCTGTCCGGCCAGGACGGGGCGAAGTCGCCGCACGAGTATTACGCGATGTACTGGGGCCGCGATCTACACGCTGTCCGCAGCGGTCAGTGGAAGCTGCACTTCCCGCACGACTACCGCTCACTGAAAAGCGAGCCCGGAGCAGACGGCCTGCCGGGACCATACATCAATAAGCACACCGACCTCGCGCTGTACGACCTGAAAGCCGACATCAGCGAAGCGACCGACATCGCGGCAGAGCATCCCGAGATCGTTGCCCGGTTGCAGAAGTACGGCGACGAAATCCGCGCGGAACTCGGTGACGCTCGCACAAAGACCGTCGGCAAAGGCGTTCGTCCGGCGGGTCAGCTTCGCGAGTAGACTTTTCGTGTTGCCTCGTATCGTTCTTCAAGCTGTTCCAGGAACGCGTTCATGTCGGAATTCATTACCGTCGCGAAAGTCGGAGCCGTCCCGGAAGGCCAGGGCCGACCGTTCACTGTTGAAGGGCGAATTGTTGCCGTCTTCCAGGAGAACGGTGAGTACTACGCGATCAACGACCTGTGTCCGCATATGGGCGCGTCGCTATGCGGCGGGCACTTTGAAGACGGTGCCGTGAACTGCCCCTGGCATGCGTGGCGGTTCAGCGTGAAAGACGGCACCTGGCTCGACAATCCCAAGGTGAAAACAGACAGCTATCCCGTGAGGATCGACGGGGACAACATTCAGGTGCAGCTACCGCCGAAGGAGGAGTCAACTGGCGGAGAAGCTCCAGCTCAGCCATAAGCTCTCGAGATGGTCTCATCGGGTCACGACCGTCGGGAATCGATCTCTCATGCTGGAATGGAATCGGCGTCGCCGCTTCCATTGGCGCGCGTGACACATCCAGCATTGAGGGTCCGGCAGTATCCGCTGTTCGTCGCCGCACTCGCCGTAGCAATCGGGATCGTGATTGACCGGTACCTGCAGTTGCCGTTAGCGGCGTACGCAGTTGTCGCTGTAGCCGGGGTCATGCTCTGGACTCTCGCCCGCCTGAAAGGCAGATCCGTGTCGGCCTGGTGGGCGATCGCAATTGGATTCTGCTCGGTCGGAGCAGTTCACCATCAGGTCGCGCTGCTGATTCCGGAACGAACTGATCTGCAACCGCTGCTCAGCGATGAGCTGCTCCTGATGCGCCTGCGAGGCGAGATCGTCGACGCTCCCGTTCTGTTCGTCGCACCCGATCCTCGCTGGGACGGTGAGCGTCCGCAGGACGATCTGACTCGTTTCGAGATTCACTGCTCACACATATTGTCGGATGAAAGCTGGCGACCGATCACGGGTTCTCTACAGGTCGACGTCGGCGGCCAACTGGACGGCCTCGACACGGGAGACACCGTCGAGGTATCTGGCTGGGCAAGTGAATTGCCCGATCGCCGTAATCCCGGCCAGCGTGATATCGGGCCAACGTTGCAAAGCCGAGGCTTGTGCGGCACTCTCCGAGTCGAGCAACCGTCGCTGATCTCCGTCCTGCAGAAAAACAACTCTGTGCGGAGCCGTGTGCGACGGTTTCTGAGATCGCGGTTTGAAGTATCACTGCGTGAGGGAGTCGACGCCGGCACGCTTCCGGTTGCTCAGGCGATTCTGCTCGGCGACCGCTCACTGCTACGCACCGATTTGCGTTCCGTGTTCGTCGAGAGCGGCACAATGCACCTGCTGGCGATTTCCGGCCTGCACGTCGGGATTGTCGCGATGTTTCTGTACGGGCTGTCGAGAGGGCTGCGGCTCCCACCTCGCATCGCCACTCTGGCCATGCTGGCGATCCTGGCTCTCTATATAGACGCTGCAGATTCGCGTCCGCCAATGATCCGAGCATTTGTGCTGATCGTCATCTGGAGCGTGTCTCGTCTTTTGAACCGGCCATCGTTCTCTGGCAACAGCCTTTCGACGGCAGTTCTGGTGCTGCTCGCGCTGAATCCGACAACGCTGTTCGATGTCGGCGCTCAGCTTTCGTTTCTCGCCGTCGCAACGATCATGTGGTGCGTCGCCCTTGGGCGTCGACGCGATGACCAGCGAGGCGTTGACGTTGCCGTCGCACCTGACAGCCCGCGAGCCCGTGACGCGTTGAGACCGGCCTGGCAACGATGGCTGTTCGCTGGTCTGCGTAATCTGAAACGACCGCTGGCCATCAGCGGTGCGATCTGGGGAGTGTCAGCTCCACTGGCCGCTGTTACGTTCAGAATTCTGGCACCGGTCGGCATTCTGCTGAACGTGGTGCTCATCCCGCTTGTTGGTATCGCGTTGTGTTTCGGATTCCTGGGACTGCTTGTCGGAGTACTGAGTGCCGATGCCGCAGCCTTCCCGCTTGCCGCGTTCGACTCACTGATGAGACTGATGATGTGGAGTGCAGCTGAAGCGGCACGATTTGAGCCGGGGCACCTGGCTGTCGGAAACATTCCGCTGTGGTGGGTGTGCTGTTTCTACGGGGCAGTCGCCATCGCGATGCTGGGAACGGTCTGGCGATTTCGACCTGCCTGGCTGTGGTCGGTTGCCGTGCTCTGGATAATGTTCGGCTTTGTGCTGCCGAGTTCGTTCGCGAAGAGCCGGTCAAACGACCTGACCTGTACCGTACTGTCTGTCGGTCACGGCCTGTCGATCGTCATTGAGACACCCAACGACCGAGTCCTCGTCTATGACTGCGGGGCTGCCGGACGGCCCCAGACTGCAGCACTGACGTTGCAGCAGTTTCTGCTCGACAGAGGAGTGACGGAAATCGACGGCCTGCTTGTTTCGCATTCCGATGCCGACCACTTCAACGGAGTCGAACAGCTCGCTGAAACTCTTTCGATCGACCGACTGCTGCTGAGCCGTCACTTTCCCGATGTGAATCAGCCGGGCACAACGGAGCTGATCGACGCGGCAGCTCGTCGTGGGATCCCGATCGAAGTCATCGCACGCGGCGACAGGCTGCGACTTGATCCGGCAGTCTCTATGGAAATCCTGCACCCACTGGCGAGCAACCAGTTCGACTCAGACAACGCGGCAAGCGTTGTTCTGCAGATTGAATATGCAGGCCGGCGAATTCTGCTGACGGGCGATCTTGAGGAAGACGGCCTGCGCCTGCTGATGCAGCAACCAGCCCGCGACGTCGACGTACTCCTCGCGCCGCATCATGGAGCACTCGCAGCCAGCCCGCCGGAATTTGTCACCTGGGCACAACCACGATTTGTTGTTGCCAGTGCGCGCCGCCGTTTCGATCCACAGCCACTCAAAGCACGATACGGTCTCGACACCAGTGTGCTGACAACGTCACGTTCCGGAGCTGTCCGGTTTCGGATTTCAGAGTCCGGACGCCTGACGGTGCAGGAATATCTGTCCGACGTTGATCGGTAACCGTGTCAGTCCTTGCCGGGATGCTCGATCTTCTTCCAGTAGCTGTCGAAGTCGAAATGCGGGCTGTTGTCGAGGTCGTGGCACTTGTAGCAGCCAGAGTCGCGGGCCTGCTCGACCGTCACGCGCATCAGCTTGTTCGCGGCTTCCTCATCCCCATCGTTAATCAGCTTGACGTGCTCACTGCCTGGGCCGTGACAGTTTTCACAGCCAACGTGGAGCAGATGCTCCGTCGACGCCTCGTTCAGGAAGCCAGACTCGTAGCGGAAAATCTCCTGCGAATCCCAGCCCGTCACATGGCAGGCGATGCACTCCGGGTCATGAATTCGCGGGATACCGCGCCGTCCGGTCCGCAGACTCTCGAACGCCGTGCCGTGCCCTGTCTCTTTCCACTTCTCGAATGCCTTCGAATGGCACTCGCCACACATCTGCGATCCGACAAACTTGTGACCGGTCCGGTGCGGAAGTGCCGGTTCCGTTTCTGCCAGATTCGAATCCTTGAGCATGTCCTGGTAGAAACGCATCAGGTCGAGCATTTCTGGCGGGTCCTTGAACCGCTCGCCATCCAGTTTGACCATCTCGAACCGCACGGGTTTGTCAGCCGAATCCGGATACCACCCCGCGACGCCGACGTGCTTGCCCTTGTGGCCGACAACCATCAGCGTCGTCTTTCCGATCTGTAACGGATTGTCGACATACGGTTCCTCAACCGGCCCCGTGCTGAACACGATCTGGAACTCAGGATGCTGCTGGGCCAGTTGCTTTGATGTTTCCAGGCGGCAATGCGAGAGCAGCACCAGCAGGTCGACCTTTTCTTCCAGCAGCGATGCTTTGACCTTTGTCAGTGCTTCGCCAGCGTCGCTGACCGAAATTCCGTCATCCGCCAGACCACCAACCTGCCGGGCAATGGCGGGATCGATCACCGACGTGATCCCGATCCGTTTCCCGCCGGATTCGATCACCTTAAACGGGATGGGAGTACCGAGGTCGGGAGAATCAAAAAGCACAACGTTCGAGCTTACGAATCCGAGGACTCCCGCAGGATCGTCAGGATCGGTTACGTGCTGCGAGAGCAGCCAACCACCACCCAGACGCAGTTCTTCCTCGCCCATCGTCAGAGCCTGATACTTCATGCTGCGAAGCGCTGTCAGCAGTGTCTGAAACTTAAACTGACTCTGCTGGCGACTGCGTTTCAGCGTGCCCCCCAGTTCCAGGGGGATCGGATCCCAGCCACGATCCCGCAACTGCTGCAACAGCGCTGCTCGGCGTGAGACTCCTCCGTACTGGGGATCAGAACAGCCGCACGGCTCCAGATATCCGTGCATCTGGCCCGTCACGGCGAACAGCGCGGCAGGCTTCTCCCAGCCCTTGCAGTACTCGCCCAGTGCATCCGGGGACGCGGTTCCATCTCCGCTGGCTGACGGAGTGGCTGCTGTTTCATCCGGGCCGGCAACCAATTTCCCTGTACCGTCTGTTTCGGACGAGCAGCCTGTCAGAAGTGAGCTGCTGGCAATTGTCGCCACAAGCAGGAAAACAACCCGGTTCCAATACAGGCACATGCCAGAACTCCTTGACTGGCTGGACATTCACGATGCTGGGAAGCCACATGTCGCGCCAACGAGTAACCACACAGGCCCGAAAGGCTCCACTGCGATGTATTCATTGAAATACAACACGTCCTCACGTTGATATGAACGCGACACGACAAGTCATTGTGACCGGAACACAACGTTGAGACTCAACTCGCTCACATCCGGGTGATTTGTCTTGAGCAGAACTTTCGCGGGATTATCAATCGAGCGATCGACTGGCGGAATCCCCGGCGGAACACTAATGGTCAGGCGATAGCGTGAAACTCCGGAATCCAGTTTCTCCTCGCTCACACTCGCTTCCAGCCATTCGGGTTCAGTGGAAACGAGTTTTACGAAAGACCATCCGATGCTTTCTTCGCAAGATTAAACTTGGTGCCCAATCACTTGGAAGAAATCAACATAGCCGTTGAAAACGAGCTCAAGCTGACCAAGGGTTTTTGCGATCTATTGGAAAGT
>JAPOLP010000744.1 GCA_029977045.1 Planctomycetota bacterium | reverse complement strand
TTGAAATCGCTGCCGCCGCCCAGTGCCGGGCGCCCAGGCCTTTCGACAGCGTCAGGCCTTCTGCGGGAGCATCCAGAATCCGGCCCGCCGCTTCGACAATGCCGTCCGACGAAATCACAAACGCTCCGTCGACCTGAGCCAGTTCCTTGACGCTCTCGCGAACGCGAGCCTGCCGCAGGCTGCACTCCTTGCGCGGGTAGCCTTTAAACGGATCGTGAATCTGTTCGTGCGACTGAGCCATCACCTTGCGGTGATTGCCGACGACAAACAGGGCACCAACCGGCTTGCCTTCGCGGCCTTCCTTGCCAATGTCGACAGCCAGGTTGACAACCAGCCGCAGCGTGTCCAGCGGCACGGTCGTTTCCAGCCGCTGCAGATCCCGCGAGGTCAGCTTTGTCAGGTGCTCGGACAGATCGAGAATGCTGATCGAATCGAGTTCCTCGCGGTCGTACGCCGCGTACAGAGCGACGATCGTATCACCGCTCTTGAGCATCTCGTCGGCGATCGCTTCCAGCAGCGCGGACACCAGCTGCATCTGACGCGTTTCAGGTTCTTCGAGCAGCGGGACGTGATTGACGTCGTCCTTTTCCGCAGCCTCTATCACGTCGCCTTTGTCGGAAGCCACGATGATCGGCGTCGCCCCCACGCGAGCCTGAATCTCGGTGAAATTGTAAGCCCGCTCGGCCAGCAGTACGACCGCAGCCGCTTCGTGACTGTCCGCCAGAACGCGGGCAGCATCGAGCAGTCCTTCGGAGTGCGGCGTGAGCTGGGCTCGGGCCATCGGCGGTACTTTCTGAGAGGATGAGGATGAATTGGGTGACGTGCGGCGAGGGAAGTCTAGTACCGGTTTTCCGAGTTTGCATGGAGACTCGACCGGAATTCTGTTTCGACTGAGAAACGAGTAGCGAAAGTCGCGCAGACTTTCGGCTTGTACTGCTTCAGCGATGCAGCACGTCGAACGCACCGAAACTCTGCGCGAGTTTCGCTACGTCGCGGCGGGAGGCTGATCCGCAGCCAGTTCGCTCGCCTGAAAATCGATTTTGCGGTGCGTGCCGTCACAGAACGGGCGACAACCGCTCGCTCCGCAGCGACATAACGCCACGTTCTCGCGAGCGGAAATGTCGAACGGCTGATGTTCGTGATCGACGACCCGCACCGGCCCCGTCACAACCAGCGGCCCATTCAGCCGACAGCGAATCACAACTTCGTCACTCATCCAAACACCTGCCTGAAAACAATGGCCTGCCTGACGACACAATGAGCAATCTGTTCTTCATGATTCTGCCCTGATCATTCTGCCAATCGTCAGGCTGGTCGTTGGATGGGATGGCAGAATAATCAGGGCAGAATGATTTCAGAGGTGACCGGCACTACAAAACGAGTGCAGGTAACAGAAGCCAGTCCCAGCGTGACTGGGCGCGAGTCGGCTCGCTCCTGACAACTCAGCGAATATGATCCCCAACCGGCCACACTGACAATCGACCGACCGCCTGGATTCGTGTGCTTTCGCGTCTTTCGTGGTTCCTCAAATCCAACTCCGACGAGGCTCTTCCATGAGCAACCTCTTCCCCTGCGGGCACACGCGACGCGAATTCGTCTGGGAGATGGGCGCTGGGTTCGCCGGCCTCGCGCTGACGCCACTGCTCGATCAGGACGGTTTCTTTGACCGCCATCTGAACGCCGCCGAAACGAAGGTCGCCGGGCCACTGGCTCCGAAGAAGCCGCACTTTCCGACGAAAGTCCACGCCTGCATCTTCCTCACAATGAACGGAGCGCCCAGCCAGGTCGACACGTACGATTACAAGCCGGAACTCGAAAAGTACGCGGGCAAGGAACTGCCGCCCGGGAAGAAGTACATCAACTCGGGCGGTCGCAAAGTCGGCTACCTCACGCCGGCCTGGCGGAAGTTCAAACCCGGCGGCGATAGCGGACTGATGATCTCGGACTACTTCCCGAACGTCCGCGAGCACGCTGACAAGCTGGCCGTCATCAACTCGTGCCACACCGACAGCCACGCGCACGGCTCGGCACTCGTCGCAATGAACACCGGCAAGACGCTGATCGGCCGCCCGTCGCTCGGTTCGTGGTGCGTGTACGGACTCGGGACTGAAAACCAGAGCCTGCCGGGTTACGTGGTGATCCTCGACAAACGCGGCGGGCCAATCAGCGGCCAGCCGAACTGGTCGAGCGGGTTTATGCCGTCGACGTACGAAGGCACGCTGTTCCGACCGGTTGGCGATCCAATCCTCAACCTGCGCGGCCCGCAGCACATCACGCAGGCTGCTCAGCGCGACCAGCTCGACCTGCTGGCGAAGCTCAACGACCAACACCTCAAGCAGCGGCCTGGCGGAGCCGAACTCGCGTCGCGCATTCAGTCGTACGAACTGGCGTTCCGAATGCAGGCCGAGGCTCCCGAAGCTGTCGACCTTTCTCAGGAAACGCAGCAGACGCTCGACATGTATGGCGTCGGGAAGAGCCCAACCGACGAGTACGGTCGCAACTGCCTGGTCGCTCGGCGGCTCGTCGAACGAGGCGTCCGGTTTATCCAGCTGTACTCGGGCGGCGGCCATCTCGAAGAAACCTGGGACGCGCACGAGAGCATCGAGAAGAATCACGGACGTCACGGCGCCGAAGTCGACCAGCCCATCGCCGCGCTGCTGAGCGATCTCGAAGAACGCGGGCTGCTCGATTCGACACTGGTTGTCTGGGGCGGCGAGTTCGGTCGGATGCCGTTCAGCGAGGGCAAGGACGCTCCCGGCCGCAACCACAACCCGTACGGCTACTCGATGTGGATGGCCGGAGCCGGCGTCAAAGGCGGGATGAAGTACGGCGAGACCGACGAGTTCGGCTTTGAAGCCATCAGCGACCGCGTCCACCACCACGACATCCACGCCACGATTCTGCACCTGCTGGGTCTCGACCACGAACGTCTGACCTGGTTCCACCAGGGTCGCCAGGAATCCCTCACCGACGTCGGCGGCCAGGTCGTCAAAGACATACTGGCCTGACACGTAGAAAGACGGCAGTGCAAAGTCACCGAGGCTCAAAGATCGCAAAGCCTCTGCGTATCTTTCCGTCTTCGCGCCTTTGCGCTGCAGACCGCCTATTTACATCGCTATCAGATTCTGCACTCACGCGAACCATGATTTCGGAGCCTGACCATGCCTCTCGACCGCCGTACCTTTCTGCAGACATCGCTCGCAGCCAGCACTCTGGCCGGGACGCTCGCCAGCTCCAGGCAATCAAAAGCCGCTGACGATCCGGAGCGGCCTTTCAACCCGACGATCCAGCGGGCCCGGGATGTCGCACTGCGGCTGCTCAATCCGACCGACGCCGAACTGCAGCACGGTCTGGAACTGCATCGCGATTCGCTGGTCTTTGATGCCTACGGGTTCTCGCCACGGGCAGCTGTCGACGGCGACGCACTCGCGGATCTCGTCAACGGCGGCGCGTCGGACCTCGAACTTCAGGACGCTCGGGAAGACATGACGATGACCCGCTGCGTCACCAATCCCGTCGAACAAGTAGAGTTCCTGGAAGCGTGGCGAGCGTCTGGCGTCACGTGCATCTTTCAGAACGCCGGCGAGGAAGGCCAGGGCGTCATGATGCTGCTCAAGCGGCTGGCCCGGTTCACCTACCTCACTGACATGCTGCGTGATTCGGTCGCCAAGGCGGCGACGCCCGACGACATCACCGCCGCCAAAGAGGCCGGGCGGCACTGCCTGTAC